>DAOOCD010000036.1:0-2726 GCA_035408225.1 Cyclobacteriaceae bacterium
GGCGCGACAATCCAGTACCAAAGATGGCATCGATAAGAATATCACGATCCGAAAAGAGTTCGCAATCAGCATTAGTCGTAATTTCCTGAATTGAAATCTTCTCAAGTCGTTTCAAATTGGATGTAAAGTCCGGGGATTCCTTGATGCCACCTCGCACGATCCAAACCTTGATAGGGTAATTCCAATCATTGAGCAGCCGGGCAATGGCTAAGCCATCACCTCCATTGTTACCTGTGCCACAAACTATACCTACTTTTTGGGTTGCATCGTATCGCTCAATAAACCAGGTAACAAAAGCCCGACCTGCCCGTTCCATCAACTCGATGGAAGCAATGGATTCTTCCCGGATCGTGTAAGCATCCCAGGCTTTAATCTGATCAGCGGATAAAATTTTCATGATGTTAACGATCTACCTCACCCAAAACAATATCGATTGAACCCAGAATGGCAATTAAATCTGCAATCAGAACTCCACGACTAATTTCCGGTAAGATGGAGAGATTTACAAATGAACAGGCCCTGGCCTTGCAGCGAAAAGGAATATCACTCTTGCCATCAGCCCGAAAATAAAAACCTAACTCGCCTTTCGGATTTTCTGCACGTACATAAAACTCTTGTGCTTTGGGTCTGATCTTTTTAGGCACGATCGCCTGCGGATCAAACTCACGCGTGCGTTTATGTTCACCTTCCAGTTTATTAAGACACTGGTCCATGATTCTTAATGATTCATAGATTTCCTTTACCCGCACCCAGGTACGATCCCAGCAGTCTCCCACCTTACCCATCTTACCCTCACCAATCGGCACTTCAAATTCCAACTCCGGATAAACCGAATATCCATCCACTCTTCGTAAATCAAAACGCAACCCTGAGCCGCGCAACATAGGGCCAGTCACCCCCGAGTTAATTGCAAGGTTGAGCGGAAGCACACCCACATTGGCTGTGCGATCAATGAAGATTTTATTGTTGATTAATAATTTCTCCAACTCACCCACTTTGGGTTTGAAGAAGGTGATGAATTCGCGGCAACGCTGTTCGAATCCAACTGGCAGATCATAGAACAAGCCACCAATCCAGATATAGTTATAAAGCATGCGGGCACCACTGGCCCATTCCAATAACCGAAGAATGTGTTCGCGATCGCGCATGATCCAAAAGAACGGAGTGAATGCGCCCAGATCAAGTCCATACGTTCCAACAGCAATTAAATGGGAAGCAATCCGGTTGATCTCTGCCATCAACACGCGAATGTATTCTACCCGCTTTGGAATCTGATCAGCGATACCAAGCATTTGCTCCACTCCCATTGCGTATGCATGTTCCGAATTCATAGCGGCCACATAATCCATGCGATCAACAAAAGGAATCACCTGATTATAAGGAAGACTTTCAGCATGCTTCTCAAAGCAGCGATGCAGATACCCGATGTGAGGAACAACATCCTTGATAATCTCGCCATCTGACAAAACTTCCAGTCTCAGCACACCATGGGTTGAGGGATGTTGAGGACCAAGATTAATAATCATCTCCTCCGATTTCAGTTCACCGGTCTTGAACTTGTTCGGCTCTGAATCGATCAGATTATCCTCCTTGTATATGTATTGCTGATTTTTCAACTGATAATGGACAATTAATATTCAATTTTCACACCGCGATAATATTCCTCATGTTTATAGTCTTTACGCAAGGGATATCCTTTCCAATCAGCGGGCATTAAAATTCTTCTCAGGTCGGGATGATTTTTAAATCCGATACCAAACATATCATAGACTTCTCGCTCCAGCCAGTTAGCCGATTTCCAGATAGAAACAACACTTTCAACTTCCGGATTTTCTCTTGGCAAAAGTACCTTCAGCGCAAGTGAGTAATTGAAGGGAATAGAATACACATGATAAATCACTTCCATCGTCCCTGATTCGGGGCCATTGTCAACACCGGTAATGCAGGAAAGCATATCAAAGTAAGAGGCAGGATTTTTATGCAATTGATCGCACAAAGAAAGCAGCGCTTCCTGCTTGACAACTACTCCAAAAGGTGTTGAGTTCGGAATCTCAATCACTTCTTCTGAAGTTACCTGGCGAATCAAGGATAATAATTCTGCTTTTCTATCCGACATGAGATTCCTTTTCAAGTAATTGCTCAATAGCCGTTGGCTTCACACGACTTTCATTTCTGATTTTCTCATGTAATTTTAGAATGCCACCAATTAACGCTTCTGGTCTTGGCGGACAACCCGGCACGTACACATCTACAGGAATAATCCGATCAACACCTTTTACAACATGGTAGCCATGTTGCCAATAAGGTCCGCCACAGTTGGAGCATGAACCCATCGAAATTACATAGCGTGGCTCCGACATTTGCTCATACAGTTGTTTGATTCGATCGGCCATTTTAAATGTCACGGTACCTGAAACGATCATTACATCCGACTGACGTGGTGTAGCGCGCGGCACCATTCCAAAACGATCCATATCATACACGGTACTTCCGGTACTCATAAATTCAATGGCACAGCAAGCCAATCCAAACGTCATAGGAAAAAGCGATGACAACCGCGACCAGTTCAACAAATCATCCACCTTGGTAATGATCACGCCTCCATTCTCAAACTGCTGATCTAGTAAACCCTTCATACTTTTTCTTTCGGAGCGCTATGTTCCGCATACTTTGTGTTCAATTCCTCATATAAGTTTACCGGCACGAGCGATTCAACATCTTTTGTA
>DAOOCD010000036.1:2826-14186 GCA_035408225.1 Cyclobacteriaceae bacterium
GCCCACGCATCTCATGCACTTTATCTGTAATTCCCAATAAATGCTGAACATGATGCCCTACTTCATGCGCAATTACATACGCTTGTGCGAAATCTCCAGGTGCCTCGAATCGACTCTTGAGTTCTTCGTAAAAGCTCAGATCGATATATAACTTTTCATCGGCACTGCAATAAAATGGTCCGGTGGAAGCATCGGCCGAACCACAACCTGATTGTACACTCCCGCTAAATAGCACTAAGGTTGGTTCGCGGTAATCATTCATTAACTGATTCCAAACATCTTCTGTATCGGCCAAAACTACTCTCACAAATTGTGAAAGCTCTTCCTCCTCCGGGGTTGCCTGATAAGGAGCCGATTGAGAAACGGATGGACCGTTATCTAAAGGAACCTGCTGCAGTAACGACAGTGGATTCTGGCCGGTAATCAATCCGATCACAACCACGACAATGACCAGTCCAATTCCGCCTTTGATGGGCAGACCACCAAAGCCACCACCCCCACCGCTGCCACGTTGATCTTCTACATTACCGCTTTGCCTTCTTCCACGCCACTGCATAAAAATTGATTTTAGTGGAGGAAGGTACGACCAGAATTAATTTAAAGCAAAATGTATTTGCAGACGGGTTTTTCTATTTCCAGGCAGCTAAAATTACGCCCATGATTGTTAATGCAACAATGCTATAGCCCGCATTTATCAGAAATAATTTGAAGGATCTCCTTTCAAACAAATAATGCGTTCCCACAAAGGTAGCTACCCAGCCAAAGCCGGCAAGAAATCCCCACATAGCGCCCATGGTAGGATCGTTTTCGGGGCCCATAAACATGGCGAGATTAACCGCAGCAATCAACCCAAGAATAAAAGCCAATCCAAAAATCTTAACCATGTTGCCACCTTTCATGCTTTCTTCGGTGAAACCATTTTCTTTCATCCACGCTTTACCAAATAGAGCGGGTGAATACCAGAGCCCTCCAATCAAAAAGGTGGAAAGTGCAGCAACGAGAATTGCGAGGTAGTTCAATTGAATATCCATACGGGTCGGGGTTAAAGGGTTTATATAAATTTATAAATTCTTTTCTTCTATTCCAGTCGCTTTCCGGTGCTGAGGTAATAGTTAATAGCCTCCTCCCAATCTTTCAAATCGTGAGTGAACATTTTGTCAAGTGATTCCTGATTGATGTGACTACCAGCGTCTGTTAATCCCGTGTATAAATATGTAACCGATACTGATGTGTTTTCCTGTTGCGGTTTACATTCTACCGTGATAAACCAAATTCTCAGGTGTGTAGAAACCTGGTACTCAATAATAAATTCGGCCGGCTTGTATTGGGCAACTACCCACACATATTCCTTTTCATCCGGACTATTGCTTGCTGTTTTAAAAATCATGTGCTCCTCTACTTCGGGATGTTGCGAATAAATTACTTGCGGTTCCCAGCCTGCTGCCCACTCTTTTTCACGTATGGGCCCAAACAAGGGAAACACTTTTTCGACACTAGCTTTTACAATAAAGGAAGCCGTTCTTTCAATTCGCTTGGCAGTTTGAGAATATGTATCTGCTTGAATCATGAAGATCACTGTGAAAAGAATTAGTCGCACGATTACCCACTTTTAATGAGTTGAAATTGCGAACTTTATAAACACGAAATTTGAATCTGATACTGAAACGGAAAAAACCGTGACTGAACCGGACAAAATCAATCCACCAGCTGAGGAAGTAAAACTGAATGATGGCCTTATGCGGCTTATTGGTATTCCGTTTTTTGGAATTGCCATTCCAAACTTAACCGGGTTATTCGGAAACCTGAGTTGGACAGATGCCGGCTACTGGCTCGGTTATCTCTACTTTATCGGATTAGCCGCGGCTATCTGGCAGGGCAATCGCTATTTACTCTTTCGCACCCGCAAACGGTTTACCTGGTTTGATAAGCCTATCGAGAAACTGGTGCTACTCTTCATGAATAATATTTTCTACACTACCCCCCTAACCATTGCGTGGCTGTGTATGTGGTATAATCTGGCGGGCTTTGAGGGAATAAAATGGGACGTGATTTTGATTGTGGCGCTTGTAAATGTTATCAGCGTATTGTTTGTAACACACGTGTATGAAACTGTATTTATGGTAAAAGAGCAGCAAAATGAACAGGTCAAAACCTCAGAACTGCAACGGGCCAAAGCGGAAGCAGAACTGGCTGCCTTAAAAAACCAGATCGATCCACATTTTATGTTCAACTCGCTGAATACGCTGACGCACCTAATAAAAGTAGATGCCTCTAAAGCACTCGAGTTCACCGAAAATCTGGCGGAAGTCTATCGGTATATTCTAAGTCAGAAGGATCAAACCTTTGTTTTACTGGATGATGAGCTGGACTTTACTCATAAATACACCGATCTGTTACACCTGCGTTTTGGAAACGCCTTAATTATTAAGAAACAATTCAATGGTACAGCGGGCAAAGAATTTTTGATTCCACCTACCTCTGTCTTTGTAGCTTTTGAAAATGCGGTGAAGCACAATGAGATCAGTGAGAAAACACCCATGTATATACAAGTGGATATTAAAGAAGGACATCTTACAATTACCAACTCAATAAGGGAGAGAAAGACCAGATCTCATTCCTCTCGGATCGGGCTAAAAAATCTAGACGAACGGTTTAAACTGGTTACTGGCAAAGGAATTTCTACAAATAAAGAAGAGAACAAGTTTATAGTACATCTTCCCTTGATCCCTATTAATAGTTAAGCATGAATGTAATCATCATCGAAGACGAACTACCGGCTAGGGCTAAACTTATCTCCATGCTACAGACGATTGACCCCTCCATCCGCGTGGTGGCGGAGTTAGGCAGTGTAAAAGAAACTTCGGAGTGGTTGAGTAAACACATTGAGCCGGATTTAGCGTTTGTTGATATCCAACTATCCGATGATCATTCTTTTGAAATTTTCAGAAAGCATCCGGTGAAATTTCCCGTGATCTTCACCACGGCTTACGATAAGTACATACTCGAAAGTTTTGAATTCAACTCCATCGACTACCTACTCAAACCCATTACTGAAGAAAAGTTAAAACGTTCGCTTGACAAAATTCAAAAGCTGGAGCACTTCTTTCAGGGAAATGTGCTGAAACTGATTCAGCAACAATCTCCCGCGAAGGGAAGAATTGTGGCACGGAAAGGAACTGAGTTTGTTGCGCTAAATGCAGATGAGATTGCCTACTTCTTCAGCGATCACAAAATTGTGTTCGTGCGCGACTTTCAGGGGCGGCAAATGATTGTCGATAAAAATCTGGGGGAGTTGGAAAATGAACTCGATCCTAAAACATTCTTTCGCGTCAACAGAAAATTCATCACCCACCAAAAAGCGATTGATCGGTTTAAACCTGATAATGGAAAGATTCAAATTTTCTTAAAACCTGAAATGAAAGAAGAAGTGCATGTTAGCAAAGAAACAGCACCAGAGTTCAGGAGGTGGATTGGACAATAATGGAAATGGATAATTGATTAATTAATAATTCGAGGTGATTCCCTCATTTAGATTATCCATTGTCCATTATTAAACTATCAATTATTAAATCCCTCTTCCTTGGGCTCCCACAATTCAATCTTATTTCCTTCCGGATCCAAAATCCAACCAAACTTGCAGTACGAGTGTTCCTCCATCTCACCAACGATCTGAACGCCTTCTTCTTTTAGAACCTTTAACAACTCCACCAGATTCTCTACCCGGTAGTTAAACATGAACTGTTTTTCACTGGGTTTAAAGTAAGTTGTATCTTCTTTGAACGGACTCCATGCAGTCAGTGCCGGTATCTTGGCCTCTTTATTATCAAGATCAATCCATCGAAAAGAAGCCCCATATTCATCCACTGGTAAACCCAAATGTTTACCATACCAATCTTTTATATTTTTGGGATCAGTTGCTTTGAAAAAAATACCACCCAGTCCGGTTACGCGTTTCATAGTTGATTACTTTTATCTGTTAAGTTCACTTTTTTAGACTTCGCTCATAACTTTCAACCCATTGTTTTGGGGTCAGCTTTGAAGCAAGTTCACCAATCAATTTGACTGGAACATCTTCCGCTTTTCTAAACCGGATGCAACTCTTGCCCATGTCCAGTTTTTTATTTGTTGTCTTTGGCCATTCACTCACAAACCAATCATGTAAAGCACCTTGATTTACGGCCATATGATATACCGCGATATGATTCTTTTGTGACGCTATGCTCATAAAGGGCAATGCATCCTTAGGGTTTGTATGATAACCAGCCAGATAAAGTTTATGCGGAACCACATAACTAATCATTCCATACTGCATGGTTTCTTCAAAACCCTTCGGGAGATTCTTTTTAATCTCGTTTCGCAACGTTGCAATAATTTCTGCCCGTTCGTCTGGCAACGTGAGTATGTACTCGTCTGCTGATTTAGCCTTTGATTGCATGTTCTCTGCTGTTGATTTTAAAATATATCTGTATTGATCTAGCAAAATTGCAAGATCATATCCATTGTCTTGAAGTTGCAGACTTGAGATAATGGCCACCACCAAATGACAGCTCAAATCGTATAATTATCAATAACGTCTTTTTCATTTATCTATTAAAT
The DNA here is from genome assembly GCA_035408225.1 of Cyclobacteriaceae bacterium. GTDB lineage: Bacteria > Bacteroidota > Bacteroidia > Cytophagales > Cyclobacteriaceae > ELB16-189. The sequence continues at coordinate 7,423 of DAOOCD010000036.1, forward strand.
TAGTCTTGGCTAATTCGAAGTTGGTAAAAATTCTTTCTTCCGCAGCAAGGCAGCACTGATAAGGGTAATGATTAGTCCCACTGGTAAGATTTCCATCAGCGTCATGGCAAAACGAATAAACGGGTTCTCATAAACAGCTTTAAATTCTTCCATTTCTTTAATAGCTTTATTCACCTCAGTCTCAGGCTTTCCCTCTGCCTTTACCTTATCAATATAATGCGCTGTAAATTTTTCAGAATAACCCTTTGAAACTGTATTGTAAGCAACCTCCCACGATAAAGCGTATAAAAACGATGCAACCAAGGTGATTAATATGCCTACCTGAAAGCCCTTGGCAAAAGTAATGGCTCCATTTTGTTGGTTATCGCGGTAAGACTTTACCCCTAAGAAGACAAGGGATAGTGCTACCACCATGGTAGTGTAGCCAATCAGCATACCATTGTCGAAATTCACAATCCCTTTGTCGTACAGGGGTGCGGTAACAAAAAACATGGCTCCCAGAATTACACCGGAAATGAGTCCGTAGGTGATTACAATTTTTTTCATAGTGTTTTCTTTTTGCCTCAAATCAAGGTGTGACAGCCGTAAATTCCTTCACCCGAAAGGGTGATTTGAATAAAATTAAGGGAAATCATTCAAAAGTATGAATCTAGTATCCAAAGTCTCTACCTCACGGGATAAGCCTGAGTTCCTTTCCCCGCTGCACAGCCTGCGTTCTGCGGCTTACTTCCAGTTTGAGGAATAGATTGGACGAATGCGTTTTAACCGTGTTGAGGGAAACAAAAAGTTTATCGGCAATTTCCTTGTTGCTTAGACCTTTAGCCATTAACTCCAAAACGTCATGTTCGCGCTTACTGATTCCCAAACGATTTAGTTCAGCCTCGTTGAGAAGGAAATCAGGCCCCATTATTACTACTTGCTTTCGTGTAAGCTTAAGTCCCGCCCAGATTCCTAATCCAGTAAAGAATAAAGCCACCAAGCCAATATAGAACTCGATGGAAAGATCGTGAACGATTAACCGATATTCTAAATACTTTAGCAGGAATACCAGCACAGCCAGCGCAAGCCCATAAAGTATTACAATTCGTTTCATGCCGAAAGTTGAAGACAAACCTTACAGGGTTTCGAGAATCCTTTTCAGATTAACAAAATTCTGATTCATGTCTTTAAGCAGCATCTTCTTTATCATAGGAATCATCAGGTTTATCGGAAAAGGATTACTGCCACTGAAGACCGTTGTGACTTTCGTTCGATTGCTATCTACAGAAGTAGTTGTAGTGTATGCCTGATTAGTTGCTTTGAATGGCTTTTCAAAACGCAGTTCCACATCATAACGCTCGCCTTCTTTAATGGCAATGATCTCCTGAGCGCCTACGCCCACATTTTTATTATCACTGGTCCAAGATGAAATAAACCCCACGGTGCCATCAATGCCTTTATAGTTGATCTTGATATTGGGATCGGCCATGATCCATACACTGTATTTTTCCTGATTCTTCAGGTTCTTCACGAAATTGAAGACCTCCGCGTTGGGTCTTTCAATAACCGCCTCAGCTGAAATAGTAAAAGCCTTAGGCATAATGGCTGCTACCAATAAGATTATCGCAATCAAGGCGAGGAGGATGTAGAGGAAGATCATATTGAGTTTAGTTTTGGTTACCGAAGATAGCGGATTTTCAGATTTATTTGCTTGATAAATGATCTCAGGCATCAGCAATCTAAACCATCTCGTTTTCATTTCTTTCTAAAAATCCTTTGAAATGATCGTATCGTTTGCCCAACAAAATCCTCTGACCATGGGTTTCCAAAGCTATATAGCCATCCAAAATTTTTTAAGGTATTTTTCAATCCAGCAAAGATGAATATAATTGAGGGTAGAAATTATGGACAATGATAAACCTTGACTGAAGGTATCTCTGGCTGAGCAAGGTTAATTTGCTAAATCTTTTTATGTTTAAGTATGAAAAACCTCAAAACCAGCCGCAGAAATTTTATCAAGAAGAGTGTAACCACCGTTGCGTTATCATTACCGGTTTTTAACATTATCAGCAGACCAATCCTTGAAGAAGAAATTATTGGTCATGGTAAATTCCGCTACCGGGTACATAAGAATTGGGGAAACCTGGATCCGGCTAAAACTCCGGTGAAGAACTGTCATGAGATGGTGATTGATAAGAAAGGCCGGTTGATTATGGTCACCGATGAAACCAAAAACAACATCATCATCTACGATCGCTCAGGCAAACTGATCACTACGTGGGGCAATGAGTTTCCGGGCGGCCATGGACTTACATTATCCGATGAAGGTGATGAAGAATTTCTTTTCATCTGCGATCCGGAAACCGGCAGAGTAGTAAAAACTACGTTGGATGGACAACACCTGCTTGAGTTACCACACCCGCGCTCAATAAACGTGTATGAAAGTACTCAAGCTTATCGCCCAACCGAAACAGCCATTGGCCCAAATGGTGATATCTATGTAGCTGATGGCTACGGATCGCAATACATTTTACAATTTAATTCAAAAGGCGAGTTTATCCGAAAGTTTGGCGGCCCCGGAAGTGAAGATTCTAATTTCAGTACGGCCCATGGCGTGTGTATTGATGCGCGTGATAAGAATAACATCACCTTGCTTTGTACTTCGCGTGGACACAATTCATTCAAGCGGTTTAGTCTCGATGGAAAATATTTGTCTACCCTATTCTTGCCAGGAGCTTTTGTTTGCCGCGCAGTAATTGATGATTCAAATATCTATGCAGGCGTCTGCTGGTCGCGCCTGCGATACCTTGAGCAAACGAACAACTCTGGTTTCGTAACCATACTGGATGGAAAGGATAAAGTAATTTCAAATCCGGGAGGCACAGTACCTGTGTACAAGAAAGGTGAACTGCAGCTAATGGTTCAGGATAAACCGGTTTTCAACCATTGCCATGATGTATGCGTGGATAATGACAAAAATCTTTACGTATGCCAATGGAATGCCAGCAAGACGTACCCGGTTAAGTTGGAAAGGGTTTAAGATTTATTCCTTATGACCAACACTTATGAAGTGATATATACTGAAATGAGTGACCTGGGTTTGATCTTCGAATTGTTTGAACAATCCATTAATTACCAGGAAAAAAAAGGGTATCCCGTTTGGAGAAACTATGATCGGAATGCTATCATTAAGGACATTGAAAATAAAAATCAATATAAAGTAATCATCGGCTCCAGCATAGCCATTGTATTTAGTGTTGGTTATGCCGATAAAATTATCTGGCGACACCACGACAAGGGAGACTCACTTTATCTTCATCGCATTGTGGTAAATTCAAAACTAAAAGGGCAAAGACTAGAAATAGTGGACAGGGCCATCCATCATTGTAAACAAAAGGGACTGAATACCCTTCGCATGGACACCTGGGCCAATAACTCCACACTTATTGAATACTACAAAACCTTTGGTTTTAACGTGATTGAGAACTACACAACTCCTGATAGTATTGAATTACCAGTGCATAACAGAAACCTGGCACTGACACTGTTGGAGTATAAAATCTGACCCCAATACAACCGGAAATATTGAAAACCAGAAGCGCATGGTTGACAAGAGTAACTGCATTACTATTTTGCCTGAATTGGTGGTAATGGAATTTACCAAACCACAAATTAAACTTGTGAAATGTTTAAAAGAACCCAGTCCTGCTCGGGAAGTAAGCCTGGCGACCCATCGGGATCATATAAAAACGAAGCTTATTAAAACCCTGAAAGAAGAAATACTCAATATAGTACCGAAGCAGATGCAGAAACTGCATAATAAAAAAGTAGTTGAGATTACTTATTAATGATAGATGGGTTCCTGCCAATAATGTTTGGCGAAGAATACTAACGAAGGTGAAGCGGCTGGCATTCTTTCACTCTTTATATTTTGAACCAAAGCGATAGTTGGTATACAAAACTTATTCCGTTTAACATACTATGCAGCCAGACTCCATGCCATACATTCCTGCTTTTGTAAACAACAAACCCAAGGAAGAGTCCCATAATAAATTGTTCATTGATTGTCGCTGAAATACTTCCCCATAAATTCTCAAAGTATGGCGATTTGGTGTTAAAATACCTCATTGGGATATGATAGCTTGAAAAAAGCAGGGCACTGGTAAAAATTGAAAGACTTGGACTACGAGAAAGACGCAGAATACTTTTCAACACCACGCCTCGAAAAAAAAATTCTTCCCAAAAACCAACGATTACAAACATGTAAAGTAAACTCAGGGGAAAATATATAAGTATCTTCCAGGTTCTGGCAATAACAAGAATCTGAGCACTGTCACGGACGCTAAAAAGCAGAAACGGAAGGATAATGATTCCAGTAACAAGTACAACCCAAAAATCTCTAAATATCTGGTTCCATCGAAAATCCAGTAGTTCTAGACGCTCATGAAAAAATTTTAGGATAAGAACCGGGATTAGAAATTGTACAAGCCAATAGGAAACAGAACTGCCAAGCAAATGAACAAAGAAAATACTAACACAGTAAAGCAGTGAATAGATTATTAATATCCTTGAAGTGGTCTTAGTAAGTTCTTGGACTTCCGAAACATAATGTCGATAACACCGAGCATAAAACAGACAAGGCACAAAAAGTAAACAAATAAGTTCGAACTCCAATTCATGTTGCAGATGCAATGTTGTCCCCACGTAGATTACAAGGGAAAGAATTGAAAAGATTAGAATGTTGATTCTCGCTGAACTTTCATCGATATTTAATTTCATTCCATTGCGGTTGTCATCACAGGCCGTTTTGAAATCCGTATTCAATTATCCACTGTCAAACTATTCATCCCGCCCATCCTTCTCTATCTAAACTTCTATATTGAATCGCTTCCGCGAGATGTTCGATTTTAATTTCAGGAGTTCCGGCCAGATCGGCAATGGTACGCGACACTTTTAAGATGCGATCGTAGGCACGGGCCGAGAGGCCGAGTCGCTCCATAGCAGTTTTTAATAGTGTACGGCCGGCATCGTTGATCACACAAATCTCTTTTACCATATTGGCGGGCATCATGGCATTGCAATAAATATCCTTGCGACCTTTAAACCGTTCGCTCTGTATTTCACGGGCCTTCACTACACGCGCCCGGATTTCTTCGCTGGTTTCATTCTTCCGTTGCGTTGTCATCTGGTCGAAACTCACCGGCACTACCTCCACATGCAAATCAATGCGGTCGAGCAGCGGGCCACTCACCTTGCTTAAATACCGTTGCACCACACCGGGTGCACACACACATTCTTTTTCAGGATGGTTATAATACCCGCACGGGCATGGGTTCATACTCGCCACCAGCATAAAGTTGGCCGGGTAATCAATCGAAATTTTTGCACGCGAAATAGTTACCCGTCTTTCTTCCATGGGTTGACGCATTACTTCCAACACCGTGCGTTTGAATTCAGGCAGCTCATCGAGAAACAGCACGCCATTGTGAGATAAAGAAATTTCCCCAGGTTGCGGGTTGCCTCCGCCACCTACGAGCGCCACATCTGAAATGGTATGATGCGGACTACGATATGGTCGCGTGGTGAGCAAAGTTGAGTCGGCCCCAATCCGGCCGGCCACAGAATGAATCTTGGTGGTTTCGAGCGCTTCGTTTAGTGTAAGGGGTGGCAGAATAGAAGGCAGTCGTTTGGCCAACATGGTTTTACCGGCACCTGGTGGTCCAATCATAATCACGTTATGACCACCTGCTGCAGCAATCTCCAATGCACGCTTGATGTTTTCCTGGCCTTGCACATCTTTGAAGTCAGCATCGTAGTTATTCAGTTTGCTTTGAAACACTTCGCGCGTATCCATGCGCAAAGGTTCGATGGTTTTCTTCTTTTCAAAAAATTCAATAGCTTCCTGTAGTGTCTCTACGCCTATCACATCGAGGTTATTGACGATAGCAGCTTCGCGCGCATTGGATTTGGGTAATACAAATCCTTTAAACTCTTCCTTACGTGCCTGGATGGCAATGGGCAATACGCCTTTGATGGGTCGCAAGATTCCATCCAGCGACAGCTCGCCCATGATCACAAACTTATCGAGTTCTTCGGCTTCAATTTGTCCGGAGGCTTTCAAAACGGATAGGGCAATCGGTAAATCGTAGGCGCTTCCCTCCTTTCGCAAATCGGCTGGTGCGAGATTCACCACCACCTTGTTGCGCGGCATAAAGTACTTCAAACTCTTAAACGATGACTCAACTCGGTGCTGACTTTCCTTTACCGCAGTATCGGGCAAGCCACTCATGTGAAAGTCTTTGCCTTGTGTTACATTCACCTCCACCGTAATGGTGCGGGCATCTACTCCGTGAACTGCGCTACCGAACGTCTTCGCGACCATTGCTGAATTTTAGAATTACGAATTACGATTTTATAGTTAAAATCTTCGTAAGCTAAGATAAGAATATCAGTTGATTACCCAACAGTTTCCTTATTAGCCATATTATAGCTCCAGAGGAGCAACCTGTCTATAGCAAGACATGTTTGATTTGCTTCAAGGGCTCCAGCGGAGCCATCTTCTTTCGAAAAGTCCCCTCCAACAGGAGGCTCCTACAGAGCCAGATTCTCAACGTCTGTTCGAACTCTACAAACAGGTAGCTCCTACGGAGCATAAACATCAAAAAAATATGTCCACCGAAGTCCCTTGAGCAAAGTGATAAAAGGAGATTGAAATCTAAGAATGAACTAGGAAAATGGGTGAGATTGGAAAATTAAAATTACCCAATCACTTCCTTCTCAATCAG
>DAOOCD010000036.1:14286-23220 GCA_035408225.1 Cyclobacteriaceae bacterium
CGCGAAAACACAAACTCATAGCCGAAATCATTACTCACACAAGAGATATGACTGGGGTCACTAACACAGATGGCTGGAATGGCTTTTCGATTATCGCGATAACGGCCAGTAAGTTCTTCGGCAAAATGCATGGCATCGCAATGCGAACCACCATTGCCGCAGGAAATAACTTTACCGCCTTGCTTAATTGAATCGGCAATTGCTTTAGCAGCAGTCTCAATATTCTTTAAATTATTTTCGTCCTTCAAAAAGCCCTGAAGTACTTCAGCGGCCTGATTCAGTTCGGCTGAGATGAGACTTGCGTAACTCATAGATTACTTAGATGCAGGAGTTTCCTTTACGGGAGGCTTAGCGGCCTGTTGAAAATCATATACTTTGGCTTTCAACGTGTTGTTCTCATGCCGTAACGTGTCATGCTCCTTCCGGTTATTGCGAGATTCAAACCAATTCCACGCGAAATCAACAGCGAATAAAACGATGCCAAGAACGGCACCATATTTTAGCAACGAAATCTTTGAATAAAGGCCATACAACACACTCAAATCTTCTTTTTGCGACTCTACATAGATTACAAAAGACAGAATGAAGAGATGATACACTCCAAAGATGTAGAAGAAAATACGTCTGCGTTGATTCATTCTGCCATGGTTATTCGTAACAAACTTAGGCTTTTTCACTTAAAGCCAAAATGTAATTGGTATCAAAACCTTGCATAAACAAGTTGATCAATTGGTTTATCGCTCTGTATTTTGAATAGTAACCAATTTGCGATACAAGCCGTTTTGGCTGGTCAATTGCTCATGCGTACCGCGTTCTGCTATCTCGCCCCCTTGAATTACCACAATTTCATCGGCATGCTGAATCGTGCTTAGGCGATGTGCAATAACAATCGAAGTGCGGTTTTTCATCAGGTTAAACAAGGCTTCCTGCACCAGTTTTTCCGATTCAGAATCCAGGGCAGAGGTAGCTTCATCTAAGATCAGAATTGGTGGGTTTTTAAGTACGGCACGCGCAATACTTAACCGCTGACGCTGGCCACCCGAAAGCTTGGAACCGCGCTCCCCAATCAAGGTCTTATACCCGTTTTCCGTTTGCATGATAAAATCATGGGCATTGGCAATTCGTGCCGCATGGATTACACTCTCTTCACTTACATGAGGCATGCCAAAAGCAATGTTATTGAAGATAGTATCATTGAAGAGAATCGACTCCTGGGTTACGACTCCAATTTGTTTGCGAAGCGATTCCAATTCATAGTCAGTTAATGAAATCCCATCGATATACACCTCACCAATTGTTGGGTCATAGAAGCGCGGCACCAGATCGGCCAAGGTCGACTTGCCTCCACCCGATGGACCCACCAGGGCAAGAGTCTTTCCCTTTTCAATAGTAAGATCTATGTTCTTCAGAACGGGCTCCGTATCATAAGCAAAACTTACCTTATTAAACCGGATCTCCTTTTCAAATGATTTTAATTCGATGGCTCCGGGCTTATTACGAATTACAGGTTGTTCATCAATCAGGGCAAAAATCCTTTTAGCAGAAGCAGTACCGCGTTGCAAAGAAGTGATGCCGTTCGAAAAACTCTTTGCAGGTTGCATTATCATAGCAAACACCCCAAGGAAACCTATAAATGCTTCCGGCTTCAAGGTCGAGTCGTCTGCCAGTACCATGTTTCCACCAAAGTAGATAATTCCTGATACAATTATAACCCCCAATATTTCAGAGACCGGAGCGGATAATTCGTTTTTATACGCCATCGACTTGGTCACTTTCCGATAATAGCCAGTTTCATTTTCAATTTTATCAACCACAAAATTTCGGGCATTAAATGCCTTTATAACACGCATGCCGCTAAACGTTTCATCCAGAATGCTAAGTATTCTACCTAAGGACTCCTGACTTTGTGTTGCTTGCTTCTTTAATCTTTTTATTATTTCTGCAACCACGGTTCCGGTCAATGGCAAAACAAGTAAGGTAAATAGAGTTAATTGGATCGAAATGGTAAATAGTACAAAGAAATATACAATAATGGTTATGGGCTCTCGCATAACTGCCTTCAGGCTATTCATTACTGCGTTCTCAACTTCGTTTACATCGTTGGTAAACCGTGAGATTAAATCACCCTTTCGTTCTGTATTAAAATAACCAATGTGTAATAGCGTAACCTTTTTAAAAATATCCATCCGGATATTTTTTGTGAGGTCTACTTTGATTTTAGTAGCTATTACCCGCTCTAAAAATTTAAATATATTGGCCAGTAGTACAGTGATGATTATTAAGGTGCATACAAACAGGAGTGCGCTTATCTGTCCATTATTCTTAATGTTACTTAAAAAGTAATGATCGAATAACCCCTGAAAATAATCCGTTGAGAAACTAAATTCTGGAATTGTGGGTATTTCTATTTGTTCCTTATCCTTTCGGAACAGGACTGACAACATGGGTATAATAAGAACAATATTGAAGGCACCGAAGATAGCTCCTAAGAAAGAGTAGAGAAAAAAGAAAACCAGTCGTGTTCTTAGTTTGTTGGCGTAGGAGAGAATTCTAAAAAAAATCTTCATCAAATTGACTTAAAAATCATACAAACGTTGCGGAATATTCCAGCGCAAAGCTAACGAAGTAATTGATGTATTAGAGTTGTAGGAAGGGAGATCGCTTTTGCTTTGGCGGATGATCTGCTTGGCATCGATAAACACATTGTGCCTGATCATATAAGAAGCTGTAAAATCCATAAATAAAATGGTATTACTAACTCCTTGTCCAATTGTGTTTCCATAATCCTGTTCGCGACTATTATAGTTCTTCAGGATATCACCACCCCAGTTTTGATCTACATCATCGCGACCCGGATTAGCGAAAAAGGTTTTTGCAATCAGATTTAGTTTCGGAATCGGCTGATAGCGAATAATGCCAACCCACTCATTAAAATTAGCCCCTAACGGGTGCGCCAAGGACTGCCGGTAATTGCTGTAACTACCATATTGAGAATAATGAGAATATGTATACGGCCTTACTGCATTAAATTCTGCGTGCAAATCAAGATTGGAGACGCCAAACGCGTCAATATATTTTAACCCCAGTTGCATGGAGTATTTATTTGCCCACCAGCCTTCACCGGCCATCACTTCATCCAGCTTAAATTCATCCAAAACCAATTGCCCATACATGGAAACGCCTTTCAACATATTCCATTTAAAGTCAAGACCTAACAACGCATTGTCGCTGCTGCCATATTGTTGCTCGATGGCTCTGAAAAAAATAACCGGATTCAGGTAGCTATAATCAAAGGAGTTATTATTCACGGAATCCTGCGGACTGAATACTACTGACTCAAAGACTCCAAGGTTAAATTTCTTACCGATGTTAAAAGTGAGATGGTGAAAGGCTGCAAATTTTTCAGGATACCGCTGATTGCCGGAGGTGCGGGCATCGGCAGCCATGCGATTTAATTGATACATGTAGTTGAGTTTCCAGACCCTTACGTTGGCACGAAGAAAAAGTGTAGGTGGCGAATAATCAGAAAAAATCAGCGACCGGTAACCGTTGCCGATAAACGTTCTGTCATTACCAAACTGCATATAGATATGCTTGCTGATATTAAAATCGATGTAAGCACGGGCCTGGAAAAAATCGACTCCATTATCTTTGAAGGTTTTCCAATACCCCTCATGGGGAACAACCCGGTTGCGATCTACTTCTTCCTGCACATATAAAGGTAAAACAGATTGGTTTTCACCCAGGAAGGTATAGAAACCTACCTTACGATCGATCATTCCCCGGATTTCAAGACCCCGAGTGTTAATAGTGGTTGGAACATCCCTGCGATTATCTGAACCCACGCTCAGATAGAGAACCGGGTTTACATGCAAATCAAATTCGGGCTTATCGATATAAACAAGGTCTGATTTTTTCTTGTACAATTCTTTAAGAAAAGGCTTTTTACTGGTGCTTGTTTCTGACCGGCTCCATTCCCAGCTATCGTTACGCAAAAACTCCCGGTTGTATTGATCACTGCGGGATGTAAAAATCGATTCATTCAACGAGAGCGTATCCAGGTATTTGGCAATTACATCCCGCTTATAGGGTTTTACTGAGGTAAAAAAGCCAGAAACGATCCTTCCGGATTTAATTTCATAGCGATCAATCCAATGATAATAGTCTTCATTGAGTGTGGCGTTGGTACTTTGGGCGCCTGCTTTTAAGAAAGAGGTTAGTAATATCAAACCAAATAATACCCTCCTCATTATTGATCCTTCATTAAGCATTGTAAAAAGGGGAAATAACGCAGATTTTCCAATATAGTTGAACCCAGGCAGCCTTTCCAATATCCCCGAAATTAGCCCACAATCATAACAATTTCTTAGCAAATTTGGGGGCTAAAGCCTTGCTTTTCGGGACTGTTTTCCTACTTTTGCAGTCCTTTAAGCAATTAGAATATGAAAAAAGGTCTTCATCCTGAGTATAAAGAAGTAGTTTTCTGGGATACTTCAAGCGATTTCAAGTTTTTGAGCCGCTCAACATCTGTTCCTAAAGAAACCATCAAATGGGAAGATGGTAAGGAATATCCAGTTATCAAGGTGGAAGTGAGCTCAGCTTCACATCCATTCTATACAGGTAAGAAAATGTTTTTGGATACGGCTGGTCGTGTCGAAAAATTCAAAAAGAAATACAGCAAGTAATAAGGAAATCATTCTTAGCTTTTTTTGCTTTAATAGGTCTCTGAACAGAGACCTTTTTTATTTGGTTGAGGTTATGTTGTATTTGGCTATGGAACGTGATCACCCTATTTTAGCAGCATGAATTTGATTCTGTTTGATAACCCCACGATTCGTCAAAACCTGTTGCCCTTCACGTTCACACGACCAGTGGCCAGCATTCGGGTAGGCATTCTGAAAATCGCAGAAAAGTGGGAAAAACAGCTGAATCTGAAAGCCTCCTATTCGACTGAAGCTTACCTGAACAAAAAATTCGTTTTGCATCATGAGGCAGACAATTACTGGATCAATGGTGCTGTTTGCCCTAATGGCGAATTAATAGCCGCCATTCAACAACTCAAGCCTGGCGATGCGCTATCGAAAGACAACATGATTCTTGCAGTGCGCACTCCGGATGATGAAGTGCCCGAAATTATTACTGGTACCATAACAGAATTTACACGTCCATTCACACTGATCGATCAGGTTTGGAAAATTTATCAAAATAACGGAGTTCAGATAAGAGAAGATTTTACGTTAATCACTAAAGGTCGCACGTCAGCTCCTGTTACGGATCCTTTTACAAGAATCTATAATAGCGATCAGGTTTTTATTGAAGAAGGGGTTGAAATCCGGGCGGCTTTGCTCAATGCCGATAACGGTCCCATTTACCTGGGCAAAAATTCATTCGTTCAGGAAGGTGCACTTATCCGTGGACCATTTGCCTTGTGCGAAGGCTCGCATGTAAACATGGGCGCCAAGGTAAGGGGTGATACTACAGTTGGACCGTTTTCAAAAATTGGTGGCGAGGTGAGTAACTCAGTAATCTTTGGCTATAGCAATAAAGCTCACGATGGTTTTTTAGGTAACTCTGTGATTGGCGAATGGTGCAACCTAGGGGCTGATACCAATACCAGTAATCTGAAGAATAATTATGAGAACATTAAGTTATGGAATTATGCCAAAGGTGGTTTTAAAGACACCGGCCTTATGTTCTGTGGCCTCATGCTCGGTGATCATAGCCGATGCGGAATTAACATGATGTTCAACTCAGGAACGGTGGTAGGTGTTAGTGCAAGTATCTTTGGTGATGGCTATCCGCGAAATTTTATTCCTTCATTTGCGTGGGGTGGCGCAGCTGGTTTTACAACCTATCAACTTACTAAGGCATTAGACACTGCCTCCAAAGCCATGGCCCGCAGAAACGTAACCTTAACAGAAGAAGACCGGGAAATTCTAACCACTCTATTTAATGAGTCCGTGCAGTATCGCGTATGGGAAAAAAAATAATCACGAAAGTAAATGATAAAAAACCGAACTCTCGGACCAAAGCTGATGCTATTACTCTCTTTTCTTGTGTGGTTAAATAGTTTCGAAAAAGGAGGCTGGCCGCTCATCTTGTCTACTATAGGTTTCATTGGCTTTCTGATCATGGTTATCGTTCTTCAAATAAGATTAGCAAAAACAAAAAAACAGGAACTGTGAAATTCGCTGACATACCTGGTCTTTCTGAAATAAAAGCAAGCCTGGTTAATGCCGTGCAGCAAAACCACATTGCCCACGCGCAACTCTTTTTAGGCAAAGCGGGTGCGTTGAATTTACCACTCGCTCTGGCCTATGCTAATTACCTGCATTGCCAAAACAAAGGCGAGCACGATGCCTGCGGTACTTGCCCGGCTTGCACTAAAAGTTTGAAATACATCCACCCTGATACGAGTTTTGTTTTTCCGTTAGGAAATGTAAAAGGTGACAAAGATGCGGATCGCTTCAAGGCAGATATGCTAAAATCATGGCGAGCTTTTTTAACAGAACAACCTTATGGCGATTTGAATGACTGGACCAATTATTATGGGGGTGAAGACAAGCAGGCCTTAATTTCTCGCGAAGAAAGCAGGGAGATTATCAAAACGCTTTCACTGAAGCCGTTTGAAAGTCCTTACAAAATTATGATTATCTGGCAGCCCGAACTCATGCACCCTTCGGCTGCCAATGGCATTTTAAAAATATTAGAAGAACCACCGGTTAATACATTCTTTCTGCTAGTAAGCAACGCAGCCGAGCGATTACTGCCCACCATACTTTCGCGCACACAAATGGTACAGGTTCCACAACTTTCCGATGAAGATCTGGATACTTACCTGCGCGAAAAACTAAATGTAGAAGATGTTCGAAGGCAGGAAATAATCCAAATAGCTGAAGGAGACCTTAACCAGGCGATTAAGTTAATAAGCAGCGAAGAAGATCATTTTCAGGATCGCTTTGCTGACTGGATGCGTTCCTGTTACAAAAGAGATTACGCAAAGCTGGTGGGGTTTTCGGAGGATTTTCATGACCTCGACCGACTTAGCCAGCGGAATCTTTTTCAATACGGGTTAGGAATGATGCGCGAAACATTGCTGCACTCGGCTGGAGCGGATACCATTAGCCGAATTAAAACCGGTGAAGTAAAATTTGTGAAAGACTTTAGCAAAATTATGAATGTAGAGAAAGTTGAACACGTGAATCAGCTGCTTACCGATGCGCATTATCATTTGGAGCGAAACGGAAGCGCCAAAATGATCTTCCTCGATCTATCGCTTCAGATTGCCAAAACCATTAATCCATAAACAATAATTCAACTCTATTTTTATAAAATCAATTGCAGCTATGAAACGTATCCTTTCCTTTCTCGCCCTGGGGGCTCTGATCCTTTTAAGTCAATGCTCACAAGACGGCTCAGACTATGTAGTAACCATCAAAACCAATCAAGGCGATATGATCGCCATCTTATATGATGAAACACCCAAGCACAAAGCGAACTTTATAAAGCTGGCAAAAGAACATTATTTTGACAGCTTACTTTTCCACCGGGTTATTGAAGGTTTTATGATTCAGGGTGGTGATCCTGATTCTAAAAATGCTCAACCCGGTCAACCCTTGGGTATGGGTGGGCCCGGCTATACAGTGGAGGCAGAATTTAATCCAAAATTTTTTCATGAAAAGGGAGCCTTATCCGCTGCTCGTCTGCCCGATCAGGCAAATCCAGAAAAAGCTTCAAGCGGAAGCCAATTTTATATTGTACAAGGTCGAGTAACTCCACCTGCCGAAGCAGATGCGCTTAAAATTGATCAGGCAAAATTGAATACTGCGTTTCAACAAATGATGCAAAACCCAGCCAGTCAACCTCTGATTGATACGCTCAATCAAATCTATATGACGGGCGATATGCAAGGTTATCAAAATAAAATCTACAGTTTAGTTCCACGTTTAGAAAAACAAACCGGAATCAAAATTTACAAGGAAGTCTCAAAAGAAAAGTTAAAAGCCTATACAACGATTGGTGGCTATCCACCTTTAGATGATGAATACACCATATTCGGTAAAGTAATCAGCGGCCTCGATGTAATTGATAAAATCGCGGCCTTACCCAAAGGTGCTGGCGATCGCCCAATGGAAGATGTTCGCATGACAGTAACTGTTGAGGAGATGCCTCGGAAAAAAATCACTGAACTTTACGGATATAATTTCCTGGCTAAATAATGAAAATTCTGGTAACCGGTGCCAACGGCCTACTTGGCTATAAACTAATTCAACTGCTGAGCTCTAAAGCAGAGATTACCACCATTGCCACAGGCAGAAAAAAAATCAATGGACTTCCAACCCACGTTCAGTTTTATGAATTGGATGTGACCGATCACGATCAAACACTGGATGTACTGAATAAAACAAAACCCGATGCGGTCATTCATACGGCAGCTATGACTCAAGTGGACCAATGTGAAACTGAGCAAGAGCTGTGCTGGAAGGCGAATGTTACCGGAGTTGAAAATGTAATTGAGGCATGCGAAAGGAATAACGTTCATCTCGTCCATGTATCTACTGATTTCATTTTTGATGGATCGCACGGACCGTTGGATGAAACTGCACTACCAAAGCCAGTAAATTTTTATGGTGAAAGTAAACTAGCCGGAGAGCTTGCTGTACAAAAAAGTAAAATCACATGGGCTATCCTGCGCACAGTATTGGTGTATGGAATAACACCCGATCTAAGTCGTAGCAACATAGTTTTGTGGGTTAAGAAAAGCCTGGAAAACGGAAAGACAATCAATATGGTCAACGATCAATGGCGCACACCTACCCTGGCCGAAGATCTGGCTATGAGTTGTTATCTGGCAGCATCCAAAAAAGTCACTGGAATCTATCATATCTCGGGCGAGGAAATGATGACACCCTTCGACATAGCTAATCAAACTGC
>DAOOCD010000037.1:0-23159 GCA_035408225.1 Cyclobacteriaceae bacterium
CCGACTTGCGTGGATTTAGCCCCAGTCTGGTAAAATCAATTTCCTCATGATAAGGTTTACGCTTCTTCGTTACAATCACATGCACACTTCCAATCTTTACTACAACTTCGGTTTCGGCATGCTCGTCTCCATGCTCAATAGCTGTTACCGTTCCGGTCAACCGGATTGGTGGTGCATAACGGGCATCAATGGCTGCGCCAGCATATTCATCCACCTTTCCACCCACCCCGGCTGCGATTGCCTTTGCTACAAATTCGGGACCTGGTATAGACGCATAAATCAGGGAAGTACCCTTGTCGGTTTTAAATTCAGGACGCGCGAGAATCTCTTTTAGCGTCCATGTTACATCACCAGCACCACCGGCTGTCGGATTGTCGCCCATGTCGCTGATAAAGAAAGGATGTTTTTTGCTTGCAATGGCCATATCAAGACTCTCTTTTAGCGTTGCTGTGGGTGCGATGAATTCAAATTTTGATCGAGCTTGCCAGAAGCTATTGGCTAATGCTTCGGCTGTGCTGGTAACTTTTTCTTTATCATCCCCTGTCACCATCACTACTGCATGATTGCGCGGCTCATCGGCCCAGGCATAGCCAATCCAGATAGCTGCATCTACAATTCCTTGTTGAGCAGCGGCCGGTGCTACCTGTGCATATAAACTCTTGCCAGGTTCTACGCGAGTAGATGTCTTTTCACCAGGCAATAAGATCGGCACCGGTATCCATGCCTTATAGGCAGGTTTGCCTTTGCCGCTTTCCAATCTCGACAGCAAATTATCAACTGCCCGCTTTTTCGATTGCATGGCATCTTCATGTGGTGCCATGCGAAAGCAGGTGATCAAATCGGAGTGTTGCGCCAGTCGCCATGATACATTACCATGCAAATCCATGGATGTTGAAATGAGAGTCTTTTTGCCAACAACTTCACGCACTCTGGTAATAAAATCACCTTCCGGATCATCGAGACCCACTACACTCATGGCACCATGAATATCCAGAAAGAGTCCATCATACGGACCGCTCTGTTTAAGCAACTCCAGCGTTTTGGTTACCAACGATTCATACGCTTCGCGGGTAACAATGCCACCCGGTAACGCCACACCTCGTAAGGTTGGAATCCAGTTCGCGCGTTTGCGATTGAGAGAGTCGGCAGATAAGAACGGATACTCAGCGAATATGGCATCGCCTGTTCGGGCATGAAAGGCTTCTTCATCGGTAAGTGCCGGAGAGAACGTACTTGACTCAATGGCTAAGCCAGCAATACCAATGCGTGGTAGTTCTTTTATTTCTGTTGGTTTGGATTGCTGACAAGCAGATGAAATAACAGTAAAACCAATTACTAAGCTTTTAAGAATTATTTTCATGATCAATTAGGTGAGGATTAATACGGACTTTTTTCAAGTTTGCTTCCTGACGGCAATTCGAATAATTTGCTATCCAGCTTCATGGGTAGAATTTCAACCGCATTACACTCCAAACCAAATTGCTGAGTTTCCATTACAATTTTCAGAGGCAGGGAATTTGTACGAGCCATGATTTCATTCCAGTTCCCGAACTTATGGTTCTCAAATAGTTTGGGATTGACTTTAAGATCCGTACTGTAGTAATACTTCTGAACTCCACTTTTGCACGTGAGGATTAGCTCATCGCACGTGTGGCCCAGCACCTCTGTCACATTTTTATTTACTTCGACCTTTATTACTTCATCGTTATTGATGGCTCCGTCATTCCACAAAATGGAAGTGGTAGTTGCAATTTTATTATAGAGTTTGTTGTCTTTGTTTATATAAAGCTGCCATTGCACAAAAGTGCCATTCATGGTCGATTTATAATCACCGTCCTTAATGAAGTACTCCTGGGTGGATCCCATCATCGCATTAAACTGCTGGTTGGGTATATTAGGTACTTTGCTGGTATATGTATTACTATAAACGACCTTACCTTCAAAATCCTGCGCATACATACTGGTGCAGGCGATGGCAATAACGAAAAGTAGGTTTGTAAGCTTCATAGTATTAATCAAAACCGATTTTTAGCATAAGACTTTACCAAAGCTAATAAATTCAACCTGGGATTGGAACTATTTATTAACTGGTACAACCAACATGTTTCCCACCGACAAGGAGTCATCATCAATGATATTTTTCTTTAACCATTCAGAAAATGAAATCTGATCTACACCGCAGTTGTAATAATCAATACCTGTGAGGGTGTGTGGTGTGGAATGGTTTTTAGAATCATACTTACAATCAGACAAAAAATATTGATAGTCCAACTTAGAATCAGCCAGCCTTTTCATGGAGGCACGCATATTCGTAGACCAGTCATCGATAAACTGATTTGTGCTGATGGGTGTATGATTAAGTGCTGCGCTAAATTTTGTGAGAACTGCATCATACACCGTATTGCTATGCAAATGTTTGATGCGGTCATTCAACGAATCGGGTTGCTGTAACAGTGCGTCTTCAAAGATGTCATTGCCTATTTCAAATTTTAAGTACGATAAACTTTCTGCTTTCCAAACCGTATCCAGGATCTCCTTCCATCGGTTGGAGGCAAGTAACGATCCGTCCGACAATTGATAAATCTTTTTACTTTCATAGTAACCCGCTAAAGAAGGAGCCCAGAAGGCCGATCCATAGGCACCGGCACTTTCACCGGATACCACAACCTTTCCGGGATTTTTAAAATTGTCAAATACCCATTGGAGTGCCTCCTGGCTATTATTCCGACCGTTGTGACGGATTTCAAATTGCTTACCGTCTTTATTATACGAGTTGGTGGTGTTTCCAATATGCAAATCACCCGTACAGTAAGGGATAAATACAATATTCCAGTCTTTAAATGGATTTGATTCGGCTTCGTTATCAAGGAGACCGGTTAAGATGGCCGGGATAATTTTGGGTACGCTGGGAATGTAAAACGATTTTAACTGCCTCGTATCGCCATCGAAAACGCTGGCCAGTGAAATCGGAGCAGCACACGTAATGTTATCCCAACAAGCGCCACCGCCTGAGAAATGGATAATCAGGTTAGCCGAATTTCCTTTCTTAATAAATATGGAATAGGGCGATCCATCACTGCACGAGGTTTGGCCATGCATAGGCACTATGCGCCATTCATGGTCGTTGATTTCAACGGCACTGCTTGCTTCTTTTGGTTTGGCCAGCAAAATAAACCAGACATACAGGAAGCCCAAAAACAAAAGGGAAATGAGTATAAGTGCAAACCATTTTAGAATCTTACCGAGGGTTCTGATCATAGCTTCAACTTTAACGATGAAGATACGAACTTATAGCGAGATCATTTCGCGTTTGTCAGCGACCAAAAGCAAAGACTGTCTGGTTTTTTACAGAGGCAGAGGCTATGACGGGAAACTAATTATTTCATTTCGGCACGTGCAAATTCAACAGAAAACTGTTCGCACCATACGTGAACATAGGGATAGTCGGAAAGGGAAATTCCGGATGGAATGGAATATGACTGCTTGCCCATAGTAGATTGAAGGGCACCCAATCGCAAATAATTGGTGGCGCATATGTCCTTGCTTAAATAAACTTTCAGGTCGGGGCCATTTTGAGAACTAAAGGGATCCAGCAATAATGTATGTTTGCCATCCAGTAAATAGATAGTAGCTGTACCGCTGACCGTATGATTGATCCCCATAATCATTCCCATACTTACCTGTTGCGCCATAGTAGGATCGAAGGTATCATTGACAAGTACGGTTGGCGTAGCTTCTTCAATTCCGCAGGCTACGGAGCATAAACAAATTACTATTACCAGTTTTTTCATCGTTTTATTTTATAACAAACACCTGTTGAAAATAACAAAGACTTATCCCGAAACCGATCATTGGGCTCGGGCACTTGCTGAACCTCGCTGTCGGTTGTATATTCTGTGAACAGGAATTGGATAGCCAGTTTGATTCCCCATTTTTCGTTCACGAGATATTTTCCAAAAAGTTCAGAATTCAATGTACCCAAATCGTTATCGCTGATGCGCAGTAAATTAAATTCAGTAGGCGAAGCGGTTTCAGATTGTCCCTGATAGGCATTGATGTAGTTGCCTGTAACGTTTTTTCCAAACGAAATGCCGATAGCGTCAATATTAAACCCAAGCGAAATTTTTGAATTGATGCGGTAGCCCAGGTTGATGGCTAGGTTAAGGGCATTAATCTGAGGATTCTTTACCAGGAAGGTGTCGATGTTCGCAGGGATATTTTCTGTAAAAATTACCAGTGGCCCTGCTTCTCCGGATGTAAGTTCGGCTGGAGCTGTGATGTAGTACTGGGTGCTGCCCAGGTAAGCCGTAAATCTTCCCGCCAGGCCGATCTCGAACTTCTTCTTTTTGCCCAGCTGCCAGTTGTAAAAATAAGATAAAGAAAGAGTGCCCTCACGATTCCCTATAGCCAACGAAGCATCAGCATATTGTTCCTGTCCATGGCTATAAACAGAAACGAGTATCAATGCTAAGACCAGCAGCTTCATGGTTGAAATTTTACCTAAAGATGATTAGTCTCTTTGCTGCCAGTTGTCGCTGGGATGACAACTACTGCTGATTTTTGTAGTACTGCTTTACCACAACCTTTTGCAATACGCGTTTAATAATTAACTCTGCTATTACACTAAAATAATTTTTGCTTTTATTCTCATTCAAATACCTCGTTAGTTGAGCTTCACTGATATCGATCCGGTAAAGCAGGTTCATTAAATTAAAGTCAGTTCGCTTTTCGTTGCGCTGCAGTTCAAACACAATTTTTTCATGGAGACTAGTGTACTCTGGTTCAAGATTCACTACAAAATCAGCCGGGAGATTACTTTGTTGAAAATCCTTTACCAATTGCACTTTAAAGGCATCAAACAACTCCTTGCTCGTTAACTGATTATTAATGGTGGGTAAATCCTGCATCGTGTTATTGCGACAGAATAAAACTATCTATTCTTTCCTTTTGCCGTAAATGATGGCGCATGTGCATTTCGCTATACTGCAACCATTCGTGAGGATTGAAATACCCGAGGCCGGGATGAGCGGATTTTCCAAAAACAGGATTTGTTGCCAGGCGTTCCTGAAAGGCACTAGCCCTCGTACCCAGTTTGTTCAGCTCAACTACAAGATATGCCTTACTTGCTGGCTGTGGAAGAGTATCGTTAACGAGTGGGTCACCTTTAATCTTTAAATCAGGAAAAGAGTTATTTACGAACATTCGCTTTGCCGCGTCCTTCATTTGCTCTTGCAGTGCGTTCGTATTTCCTATACAAGCCTCCGCCTGATCAAAAAACCAATTAGTAGAATCAATCAAATGCAGATACAACTGCCCTGCCGACCAACCAACATGCGGTGTTATTGTTAACGCACTTTCCGAATAACGATCCAGTGCTGATTGCCAGATTTGTAAGGTTTGTTGAAATTGAATCATAATGCCACCATTCTGCTTGTAAACTGAGTATGCTAATTAATCGAAGTGAAGATAGTAAAGGATAAATTAATCTTCAGCAAGTGATATCCAATCGGGTGCGGCACCCGTTTTTTGCCTGAGCAGTAAATTCAACTGTGCTACATGATGTTGCACGTGCCTTAGATTATAAAACAGAATTTCCAGCACGGTGTAGTTAACTACTATAGACGGGCACAAGCCATGCAAATGAATATCAGCTTCATCAATCCATCGCGCGGACAATTTATGCGCTGGGGCATGAGTGATTAACTCTTTCCCTTTAGCCCGGATAGAAAGCAGGTAACTTAGCATCGCTTGTTTACTGTAATACTCGTTTGGGATTACATCATCAACCGCCCCGGAAGGCAATTCAATCTCCGGAGTAATTGTATAAGGAAGTGCTGGCAGAAAATCGCGGGCAGGAATGGTAAGATAGTAATCCAGAAAGATTACCGTATGGTAGCTTAAGTAGAAAAACTTCGTTTCGCTGTGCCATAGGTCATCCGGATAGGCGCTAATAGCATTCTTCAGCATATCTATAGCGGCTCCGAAGTTTTGCCATAAAGTTTGTTTGAAAGTCTCTACCATGTTAGATCGTCAACTCTCTCCGACTTAATGAAAGTCAATCAGAGTAGACACTTCGTCCGTTTATAAGTAGTTCAACAAAAAATTAACTATTGGGTTGATTAGTTTCTTGTGGGATGATAATCACAACGTCTTTAAGTAATCAATGCTTTTCTTCAGGGCAACTTCAGGGTTTTGCACCATGTCTTGTTCCACAAAGAAATGTTCTACTCCGGACTTTTTAGCGGCACCAACAATTGATTTTAAATCCAGTGCACCTTCATCAGCCGTAGTCATTTGAGGAAACAACTCGATCCACTGGTTGGAGTCGCCACCGTCACCGGAGAATTGCACTTTCTTTTTCATGTTTTTAACGTGCATCATTTTGTAGCGGCCGGGATATTTTTCGAGCCAGGCAATGGGATCAACACCTCCCGCAATGGTCCAGAAGAGGTCCATTTCCAGGAAGACATATTTCGGATAGGTGTTTTCAATGATCATTTGTACGGGTATCTTACCTTCCAGCTCATGCAAACCGTAGCCATGATTGTGATAGCCAAAACGCAACCCTGATTTCACGGCCTGCTCACCGATTTTATTAAAAATATCGATCGTCTTTTTATAATCATCCAGGGTTTGTCTGTTCTCCGCGGGTAATGCAGGAAGCACAACATATTTGAATCCGATGGTTTGTGCTGCTTCCGCAAGTTGGCTCATGCGGGTATTCAAGGTCTCAAAGTCGGTATGAATGGAAGGAACACTGATCTTATATTCATCCATGATTTTTCTGACTTCAGTAGCGGTATGTCCAAAATAACCACTTCCACTGAAACCTAAAGCTGGTGTAACCTGCGCCCATCGGTCAATTGCTGTTTGTGCGCTGAACGGAAAAGGCCCATACATTTCTATCTCGCGATACCCCATCTGCGACAACATTTTGATACCCCCGCTAAAATCTTTTTCTAATGTTTTTGGTAGCGAGAAGAGCTGAATGCCTACTTTCTTCAGCATGGCCGGGTTTGCAAACAAGGTGTTACTTTCCAGCAGGCTTAAGGTTGTAAGTGCTGCTGAAGCCTGGATGAAATTTCTTCGGTTCATGGAAATTTGTTTAGAAATGTAATTTACAGAAATAGCGAGAAACTCGTTGCATTAATGATCTTATGTTGAGTAAATACGAGAGATTAATTCATTTTCCCTTGTTTGTTGGCATCAAAGAATTTGAGCAAGTTTTTGCTTTCTTTTTAGTTCGTGCAGACACGAACCATGGTAATGGAATTCACTTCGAAGTAAAGAATGAAATAACCGCTGCCGAAAACTCGGGCGTGCGCGAAGCATTGTTATGATCGCCAGGCACGCGCACATACAATGCTTTCGGGATTAGCTTAGATAATGCTTCGGACGATCCATTGTCTTCATCCCGATCTCCACAAATAACCAATACGGGTATCTTCACCCTGGCCAGCTCCTGTATGCTGGTGGAAGGTTGTTCTTTCTGCAACATGGCAAGCGCCCGCTGATCTAAATTTGGCGATGACTTAACATACTTCACCATCCCTTCCAGTTCGGGCACAGGTTCATCCATCAAGGCTTTATAAAACATAATTCTGCGCGGCCACTCCGGGTTTGTGAAATTATCACCCATACCCCCGAGCACCACGTGTGTTACTCTCTTATCCAACACCAGTAACCGCGAGGTTATGATGGCCCCACGCGAATATCCAACGGCCTTATACTTTTTCAATTTCAACAGCGTGGCCAATGCCATAATATCTTTTGCTTCGGCATCGTGCTGATAGGCCTCTTCACTGTGCGGTTTATCTGATTTTCCATTGCCCCGCATGTCCAACGTAATTACTCTATATCCTTTCGTTATCAGATCCTGATACAGCGAACCGCGCTTCCACGATTCCCCATCTACAATAAACCCGTGAACAAGAATTACCGCCTCGCCTTTACCCTTCACCTCGTACCGAATGCGAACGCCATCAAAAGATGTAAAGTATAAGACTGAATCGGACTCCTTTTTCTGAGCAGAAGCAAAATGAGCCGATAAAACGATGAGTATTATTGACAATAGTTTTTTCATGAATCCCCTTTTCAATGTCGAAATCATTTGGTCCAGGTATCCTTAGCCTCACCTTTTAACAAAACAAAATAGTCACTCGCATGACTAAACACGTAATAGTCAGGCTCTGAAATCTCTGCCATGCGCATTACTCCTTCTTCAAAATAAAATGTGTATCCGCCATCATAGGGAAAATAAGTGTATCTGTTAAAAGTCCATTCACTCCCTATGGGTATGTGCTGATTATCAAAATCCTTAAATTCTTTAATGACTTTAATTCTGTCACCCGCAACCAAATCATTTAAACTTGAATACATAACACTATTTACATCCAGTAAAATTCTTTACTCCGAAACGACCAATACAAACAGGGTCATCTATTTTGCGCTAAGTCTTTTTTCAATTTCTTGTTTTAGTTTCAAAGGGTCCTTTGACCCAATTCTAAACACTTTGTTGGTGTGTTTAAATTTTAGTTCTATCGCGGCCGTACCAGTTATATTGTATAACATACCATTTGGAATAAATCTTACTCCCCAGCCAAAATACCACGGATTTTTAACAGTCTCAATGGTCATAATTTGGTTAAGCTGAATAGTCTTCCTTATTAGTCCAATCCCAAATGATAATCGTATTGAGTCATCCGTTATCCTGGTAGTCATTCCATAAAAAAGGGAATATATCAGGATGATAATAAGATTAATAATTAAGAAACCATTTGTTTCCAAGGGTCTGTCCCCAATGTAATTTAGATAAAAATAGAATATCATGATCTGCAAGGGAATCATAATGACAAAAATTATCCATCCAAATTGAAATTCTGTGTAGTCTTTCATACAGTATGCCTAATCATCAATGACCGCTTCGTTGCACTCAATCTGTATTTAACCGGTTTTGTCGAAGTTCTCTCAATTATGTTTCTCGCCTCCAGGTCCAGCTTAACGGTTTCTCCATACCACTGCACGCCTCCTTCAAAGGTGTCTTTTACGTTGCTGTACAGTCTTTCCATCAGTTCGGTATGCGTCAATTCTTTGTTGGCAAGTATTTTAACTAAGTGTTTCCTGATGACGTTATACTTTTCCAGCGAGATCCGCTTATTCTTTTTTCCTGCATCGGGATGTAAGGTCTGGATTTGTTCGTCATTCATAAGAGTAATTATGTTTTAATTATTACTGTCTCTTACTTTAGTTCACATTTTTTGGTTCTTGCTGGTCGCCTGACCAACAAGCCTACAATTCATCTACATGTGCAAGCACTCCGAACTCATCCATTGACAAGGTTTGTGTTTACATGAACCTTTTTAAAATCAATTCAATTCACTCTTGTTTCGTGCGGATACGAACCAAGGGTTAATCTATTTCATTTCGTTTGGTCAGCATAGTTCCAATAAGTCAGGGTTGCTACATATCCTGCAAAGCTGGTCAGAATTAGAATAGTGTAACTCGTAACATCAAGTTGTGCTTTGTATTCTCCACCCGCTCCACTAAAAAGCCCTGGAACAGACCACGGAAAATAATATCCATATCCCGTTGCTGCAATTACCTGTGCAAAAACTAATGTCAAGGCAACAAAGCCTAAGGGAGCAAGATAACCCTTACCCCAAATCGCAAAAAAAGCAATTGGGGTTCCAAGCAGAATAGTCAACCCAGTTGTGAGGAAATAGTTTGAAAGATGAGTTGACACAACAATATTATCAGGTGTGGAAATCTGTAATACAACGCCTATTAAAAGGCCTACTACCAGGTTGGAAAGAACCAATGCCAAACACCACGTTGCATAAACAATAAATTTAGCATTCAAAATGCTTGTGCGTGACGTTGGCAAGGCTAACAAATCCTTTGCAGTGCCGTCAGAGTATTCGCGGCCAAAAACCCAACTTGCAACAAAACCGAATATAAGAACTCCGCCAACTCCTACGGCTTGTGTTAAAATTCCAAAATAAGAGTTCCAATCGGCTGAGAAATTCATCACTTGTGCTTTGGCACTTAATCCACCTGCTTTGGCCAACGCATCGGGGTTTCGCATGATGACCATAAAAACACCACCCATGATTGGGGCCAGTGCAAACGCGATGAATGTAACCCAAAGAATATTTGAGTATTTGTTTTTGAGGAGTTCTGCTTTCAACGCATGAAGCTGTCTGTTCATCTTTTTAACTTCTTATCGTGCGCAAAAAATACATTTCCAAATCTTCGGTAAATAAAGATACTTGTTTGGGCGGAAGCCCTTTCTCAACCAGCAATTTTGAGATATGTTCAGGATTTGAAATGGCGTTACTACCGGTAATTTCGATCTCATCGTTTTCGTTAAGAGCAGCCTGATAGTTTGAAGTGATTAAATGAGTGACAGCACGTTGGTTTTCGTTTGTCTTTACTAAAATCTTTTTTACAAGCTGGCTGGTTAATTCGTTTGTGGTTAGCTCCTTGATTAGCTTACCCTGGTGAATAATCGCAATGCGGTTAGCTACTTTGGAAATCTCGCCAAGTATATGGCTGGAAAGAAAAACCGTTGAACCGGTATGAACAAGTTCCTTGATAAGCTCCCTTACTTCTACAATTCCTTCTGGGTCTAAACCGTTTATAGGTTCATCTAAAATGAGGAGTTTCGGTTTGTGTATTAATGCTTTTGCCAGCCCTAGCCGCTGCTGATTACCCAAACTAAGATGTTTGGCTTTTGTATTGGCGTAAGGAGTTAACTTAAGCTTTCCTATGATGTCCTCAATGACTTTTGGGTTGTTTAATTGTCGTAGCTGGTAGTATACGTTGAGGTTCTCTGTCACCGACAGGTTAGGATAAGAATACGGTGTCTCAACCAAATATCCAATGTCGTTCCATTGGTTGAAATTTGCCGTAACCTTTTTGCCAAACAGCTTTACATGGCCGCTGTTGGGCTTAATCATGCCCAATAAAATTCTTATAAGGGTTGTTTTACCAGCTCCATTAAGACCTAAGAATCCATAAATCTCACCTTGATTTATCTGAATAGAAACTTCGTTAATTACGGGTGTTTTCCCGAAGTGTTTAATAATAGATTGTGTGCTTATTAGTTCCAATGTATCCGTTTTTGTACGCGGCCTGCAACCAACATGATTATATAAAAACACAATTTCGCCAAATCAATCATTTCCCACAACACGGATAATGATAATGTATCGGGCCGTATGGTAAGCATACAAAATGATGATGGCAGCTGGAGTGGTCACCATTGCATTACCAGCCCCGTGTTTTGCACGGCTACGTGTTTGCTGATTCTGTCAATCAATAATGATACGGAACGATTGATGGAGTTGGGCAAGGATTGACCCCTCACCCCTGCCCCTCTCCCTGGGGGGTGAGGGATTCGTCATTCTCAATTCGTAAATCCCATGTGGAATTAAGTTCACACCGGGGAACAGCAATCAACCTCATCTGTCATCCTTTAAAGTCCGTAGCACGATAAGGCAGTCCATCACGGCATCAATTGAAATGAAACTTCATTTCCCGATATTGGGCACATTGTTTGACACACCATTAAGCTTATGCCACACATTGCCATTATTTCTGCCAGCGTACGCACCGATCGGGTTAGTCACCGGGTAGCACTCTTCTTTAAAAACTATTTAGACGAACATCAACTAGCCGGCAGCGAGATCCTCGATCTTAATGAGTATAAGTTTCCGGTGTTTGAGGAACGATTAAGTCATCAGACCTATCCCCTGCCCGAAGTGCTCGACTTTAGCGAGAAGATAAAAAATGCCGATGGCGTGCTCATTGTTACGCCCGAGTATAACGGGGGTTATCCGGCCAGTTTGAAAAACGTAGTCGATTTACTTTATGACGAATGGCGCAGAAAGCCCATTGCCATCTCTACGGTTTCGAATGGTGTGTTTGGTGGGTCGCAGGTAATCACTTCGCTGGTGTTTACCTATTTTAAAATCCGCGCGTGGGTAGTGCCCGCCATGTGCCCCATGCCCAAAGCGCAGGATCTTTTTGATGAAGCGGGAATTCCTGCTGATAAACAAGCAATAGAGAAGCGGGTGGCACCGTTTATTGAAGAATTGCTTTGGTGCATTGAGGCCAAACAAAAGATGGAAAAAAAATAAATGAATTTATTCCTGCTTCGTGCGCTTCTATTATATGATAAGTTCACTGCCTGGCTCAAAGCGCTCACGTTAAAAAAACTCCTTTTACTCAGCAGTCGGGTTGTGGCAGTTGTATTCGCACTGTTACTACTCCTGGTGTTGATGATCTGGACCGGATTATTGGGCTCCATGCCGAACAAAAAGGAATTACTGGCCGTACAAAATCCAACCGCCAGCGAAGTGTATAGTGCCGACAGTGTGTTGCTGGGTCGCTACTTTATCCAGGAGCGGTCGAATATAACGTTTCAGGAAATACCTGCCCATACGATACAGGCGCTGATCGCTACCGAAGATGTTCGCTTTTATAATCATCACGGTATTGACATGCGCAGCGTTGCGCGGGTGCTTGTTAAAAGTTTGTTGTTGCAGCGCGAGTCTTCGGGGGGTGGCAGCACCATCACGCAACAACTTGCCAAAAATCTTTATCCCCGTAAGGACTATTGGTTTTTCTCACTCTTCATCAACAAAGTAAGAGAGATGCTGATTGCTTCGCGCCTCGAAGCGGTCTATGATAAAGAGGCGATCCTAACTCTTTATCTTAATACAATTCCCTTTGGCGATAATACCTACGGACTGGGAACCGGAGCGCAACGTTTTTTCTCGGTGCCTGCAAAAGAGCTATCGATCAACCAGTCGGCCGTGCTGATTGGCATGCTGAAGGCAACACGGTCGTACAATCCAAGAATTTTTCCTGAGCAATCGCTGCAGCGCAGAAATGTGGTGCTTGCGCAGATGGGCAAGTATAAATTTTTAAAAGCCGCACAGGTTGATTCGCTTCAGGCGTTGCCTATTCAATTGCACTACAATAAGATTACGCATCATACCGGGTTAGCACCCTACTTTCGCGAATACCTGCGCCAGCAACTGGTAACGTGGTGCGATCAGTATAATCTGCAACATGAAGAGGAGCCTGTCAATCTGTATACCGATGGCTTGAAAATCTACACCACGATTGATTCGCGGTTGCAACGCTATGCAGAAGCAGCAATGGCGAAGCAGATGACCGAAACTCAAAAGACATTTTATAAACATTGGGGCAAGCGCGATCCCTGGCAACAATACCCCGGCTACATGGACGAAGTAATTCTCAAATCAGAGCGGTATCAGAATCTTAAAGCACAAGGGTTGAGTCATGAAGAAATCATAACCGATATGAACAAACCCGTTCCGATGACGATATTCAACTGGGAAGGTGAGAAAGAAGTGATGATGAGTTCCATCGATTCGCTGAAGCATTACCAAAAAATTTTAAATGCTGGCATGCTTGCGATCGATCCGGCACAAGGAGCTATTCGTGTATGGGTGGGCGGTATCAATCATAATTTTTTTCAGTATGATCACGTACAGGAAAGTACGAAGCGGCAGGTGGGTTCAACGTTTAAACCGATAGTGTATGCCGCAGCCTTAGAACAAGGCGTTGATCCGTGTTCCTTTATCTCTGCCGAAAAGATAACATACACAGGGGATAAAGATTGGGCGCCCGCAAATTCGGAAGACAATTATGAGTTGCGATATTCTTTTCCGGGCGCGCTGGCCTATTCAGTGAATACAGTATCGGTGCGTGTGTTAGAAAAAGCGGGCATTAATAATACGATTCAACTGGCACGCAGCATGGGCATAAAAAGTTCGCTGGCGGCTGTTCCATCCATTGCCCTGGGCACGCCTGATATTTCAATGATGGAAATGGTGAGCGCTTATGCCTGTTTTGCCAATCTGGGTAAAGCCACCGAACCATTTTACATGACCGCTATCACTTCGCATGACAATGTTATGCTTGAACAATTCAAGCCAACCGAAGCAACACAGGCCATGTCGGCCGAGAGTGCTGCACTGATGGTGCACATGTTAAGACGTGCCGTTAATGAAGGTACCAGTTCAAGTCTGCGGTCGCGCTTTGGACTTACCAATGATATTGCCGGAAAAACCGGAACCACGCAATCCAACACCGATGGTTGGTTTATGGCTATTACGCCTAAGTTGGTGATGGGTGCCTGGGTAGGTGCCGATGATCCAAAGATTCGGTTTCGATCTACAGCGTTAGGTCAGGGTTCGCGAACAGCTTTACCTATTGTGGGTGAGTTTATAAGACTTTCCAATCAAGACAAGGAATTGAATTCTATTACGCGTGCGCGGTTTGCTCCGTTGCCTAATGCGTGGGCGCGAAAGATTGATTGTGATTTATACAGATCGGATAACTTTTTGGAAAGACTGGTTGGTAGCAAAGACAAACAGCGGGAATTCGGAAAAGAAAAGAAGGGTTTCTTTAAGAGATTGTTCGAAAAGAAATAAGCTGGATTACCCACTTCGTGTGGAATAATCTCTACGCAATGCAACCCTAATACAACTGACTTACAACTCACACGACCTGCAAAAGGCATTCCCGCAGTATTAGTCACCCGGCACTGCATTTGATCCTACTTATCAATTCATCATTACGAGATGATGACGAAAATAATACTTATCATGAAAAATACTATTCCATATCTGGCCGGGATCATTTCCCTTTTTTCAATCACTTCCTGTTCCGATCCTGTTATTGACGTTGGGCTACCAGAAAATATCATCTCATCTACCGTGCGCACAGAAACACTCCATAATATAGAGGTCATGATTCCAGAGAGTAAGAGCTTAAAGGATAGCATGCCAGCGCTCTTTGAAATAAGCACAGAGAAGCGAATTCTCTTATCAAAAGCATCTGAGGTGTATGTAACCTTTGTTTCGGAAGGCGCCAGTTACCAGAATTCATTCGGCTACTATACTTACAGTGCGGATGCCGTTCCTACCAATACAGCGTTATTGAACTTACAGATATTATTTCCAAACGTAGATGGATCAATTCTTAAGCAAGGTGACATGGTGCAGGTGGGTACTACAACCTTCCCGGTCGGAACCGTCATTGGTTTTTTCGTCATTGTTAATGGCTGGCAAGGTGAATCTGTTCACCTGGACCGCGAAAAACTCTATACCGACATGAATCTTAATCCCGATGGAGATCAGCAACATGTGCTATTCAAACTCAAAAATTTCGGAGATATCATTCTGGGCTTTGAAGACATTTCTGTTTCTGCGCCCGGACATATTTCCTCTGATTACAATGATATTATTTTTACAGTCACCGACAATAAAGTTGGTAACGAAGTAACAAACTTCAATCTCAATAATGTGATCAGGTTATAGGGCTCTGAGAACAAAAGTAAAATGACGAATTGTAAACAATTCGTCATTCTTATTTAAAGTGCATTGCATCTTAAGCTACCCTAATCATCGTCATCATCAGGTTGAGGTGCGGCACCTTGATCCGCGGATGTTCTAATCTCAGTGTGTCTTACTTTACCACCCGTAGTTCCAACCTGCTGGGCCAACACCATTGTGGCAATGCAGAGCGAAGCAGTAAGTCCATATAGTATCTTGCTCAAACCCATTGCTCTGAGATCAGAAATCAAGGTCAGCAATGCAACAATCCCCAAAGCACTAGTCAACCAAATAAAGATAGCAGCTAAATCTTCGTGTTGTTCAATGACGAATTCAGTTACGCCCGGCATTTCTTCGACCACTTCTTCTGCACCTTCTCCCGTTAAAAAAGCAGGAATGGCGCTAACCGCAGCAAATACAAAAATCACGAGTGCAGTTCGCTTAACGTGGCTACTCTTCAAGAGAAAGCCTGCAGCCAAGGTTAGGATTCCGATTAAAGTTCCTATTATAGGAAGATGATTCAATAATAAGTGATAATGTGCCTGATTCATATAACAGAGCTTTATTGTTGCTCTACGTAATGAACGAAATGATTCTGTAGATAATCTGAAGGGGATCCGCTAGGAGAAAGCAAAAATGAAAAATACGAATAGGTGGCCCATTCGTACTTCGTCATTCATAAATCTAAATTCCTACAGGTTTCCTTTCTTCGCTTCTTCTACGGCATAGTTGGCAGCGCGGGCAGTTAACGCCATAAAGGTGAGCGAAGGATTTTGATTTCCTACCGAAGTCATACAGGCGCCATCGGTAACAAACACATTCTTGCAGCTATGGAATTGATTCCATTTGTTTAATAACGATGTCTTCGGATCGCGACCCATACGCACACCACCCATTTCGTGAATGTCAAGGCCCGGTGCCTGATTGCTATCGTGGGGAACAATGTTTTTGCAGCCAGCCTTGTCGAGCATCTCTTGTGCCTGCTCTAAAAAGTCGTTCATCACCTTCACATCGTTATCGGTATGTTCAACGGATGTGATCAATTGGGGAATGCCCCAGGCATCTTTCTGATCAGTACTTAACCGCACGTGATTGCTTTCAATCGGCACTGTTTCACCTTGCATCATCATGCCTACCATCCAGGTGCCTGGCCTGGCAACAGATTGTTTTAACTCTGCACCTAACCCTTCGGTACCACCATTTACACGACTGGCAGTATAAAACGACATATAGCCGCGCATAAAATCTTCTTCCTGCTTGCGCACATTGCGGAATGAGGGCAACATGATTGACGTAGGCCTGCGTCCATAATAATAAGAATCTTCATAGCCTTCGAAGGTGGAACTTACAGAGCCACGATAATTATGGAAGGCCACAAACTTTCCGAGTAAGCCATTATCGTTACCCAAGCCATTGGGGAAACGATTGGAGATGGAGTTCAGCAACACTAAGTTGCTATTCAACGCGGCTGCATTGACAAAAATGATGCGTGCAAAATATTCAAACACTTCTTTGGTTTCAGCATCAATCACTCGAACTCCACTTGCTTTTCCTTTTTTCTCATCATATATAATAGAGTGCACCACCGAATGCGGGCGCAACGTCATGTTCCCCGTTTTCATCGCCCACGGCAAGGTTGAGGAGTTGGCACTGAAGTAACCACCAAACGGACACCCGCGTTCGCAAAGGGTACGTGCCTGACACTGGCCACGACCTTGTTGTTTATGAATTTCCTGCGGCTCGGTAAGGTGCGCACACCGGCCAATCACAAACTGACGGTCTTTATAACTTTCTTTGATTCGTTGTTGAATGTGTTTCTCCACGCAATTCATCTCCCACGCTTTCATCACTTCACTGTCGGGCAAGGTTTCAAGTCCATCGCGATTACCGCTGATGCCCACAAATTTTTCTACATAGGAATACCATGGTGCCAGATCATCGTAACGAATCGGCCAATCAACTGCAAAGCCATCGCGACCGGGCGCTTCAAATTCAAAACGACTCCATCGTTGTACCTGCCGGGCCCACAGTAAAGACTTGCCACCGGTTTGGTACCCACGAATCCAGTCGAACGGTTTTTCCTGGATGTAGGGATGCTCCGCATCTTTAACAAAGAAATGTTTTGTTGTATCGTTGAAGGCATAACAGCGATCAACCACCGGATTGGCTTCGGTAACTGCCAGTGGCAATTTTCCATGCAGCGGGAACTCCCACGGATGCATATTGGTCGTTGGGTAATCCTGAAGGTGTTTCACTTCGCGACCGCGTTCCAATACGAGGGTTTTTAGTCCGTGATCGCACAACTCTTTGGCCGCCCAGCCCCCACTCATCCCCGATCCGATCACAATCGCATCGTAGGTCATATCCTTTGCAGCATCTCCTTGTATATACATGAAATTGAAATTTAAGGTGAGTAATTTAAGACCATTTCAGGATACCGTAGTCAAGGGCATTAAAATATTATTCAAATGGTATAGCTTTAGTGTACAAATACCACAGCCATGAAACGAATCATGCTCTTAATTCTTATTGTTAACACCGTGAGTCTGGCTGTTGCACAAACAGTAGCACCGGAGGAGCGAACCAGGGCGAATGAATATTTTGAAGCCGGCAACTGGCCACAGGTGGTTATCTCGTATCAGTCAATTGCCAAACGCGAGCCTCAGAATTCCAATGCCCGGATGCGGGCCGGGATTGGGTTACTCAATCAGACTAAAACACAGGTGGCTATTACCCAACTGGAAGAAGCTGTTGCCTTAGGTGCTAATCCGATGCCTTTGTTTTATCTAAGTACGGCCTATGCTCAAAGCAATCAACCCGATAAGTGTTTTGAAACGCTGGAGAAATCACTGGCCAATGGATTTACTGCACTAACATTGTTTGAAACTGATGTCAATCTTGCCCGTGTAAAATCAAATCCCCGATACGAGACCTTGCACGAACGGCTTTTACGTGGCGTCTATCCGTGTCGGTATTCTGAACAATCCCGTCAATTTGATTTTTGGATTGGTGAATGGGATGTGAAATCCCCCACGGGGCAACCGGCAGGTAAAAGTAAAATTGAATTATTGTTGGGTGAGTGTGTCATCTACGAAAACTGGACTTCGGCAGCACCCCAGAACTATGCAGGAAAAAGTTTTAACCTTTATAATTCAGGTACCGGCAAATGGATGCAAACCTGGGTGGATGACAAAGGTGCCGTGATTGAATTTATTGATGGCGAATACAAAGACAACAAAATGGTATTTGTTACCCAGCCTGATAATCAAAACCAGGTTACCCGGCTCACGTTCTTTAACCTCGACAAAAACAACGTTCGGCAGCTGTTCGAGGTAACGAGTGATGCCGGCAAAACATGGACAACAACAACTGATTTGCTCTATCATCGAGTTCAAAAATAGAATTTGTTCGGTATCGCACACCAGAGATTCAAACCGGACAAACCTATCAATCTTAGGGTAAATAAAATTGTTAACTTTTGATCCTGATCCTCGTTGTAATCAAGCAACGTGTCGCTAAAGAGTTTGTCCTTGTAACCAAATTGCAAAATCTGAGTCTAATCATTTAACCAGCAACATTAGCCATGATCCAAAATTATCTGAAAGTCGCCTTCCGCTCAATTTTCAGGAATAAACTTACGGCCTTCATTAACATTGCCGGCCTGGCATTGGCTATGATGTGCTGTATCCTGATCTACTTATTTGTGTCCGATGAATTGAATTTTGATCGCTATCACGCGAAAGCGGACAGAACGTATCGAGTAACCCGCAACTTTCTGAATAAAGACGGAGAAGCCAACCTGCACCTTGCTAACGTGGCCCCGCCCATCGGCCCATTGCTTAAAAATGACTTTGGTGAAATTGAAGTGATGGCGCGTACCATCAACTACGGGCTGGTAATAGGTTTGGAAAAGGATGGCGAACTGGTAAAAAACTTTACAGAGAATTATCTCTTTGTAGTAGAGCCCGACATTTTTAAAATCTTTGATATTGATGTAACCGCTGGTGATCCGGCTACCGCCCTCACCCGGCCCTTTACGATTATGCTTTCGGAGAAATCGGCCAAAAAGTTTTTTGATCAGGAGAATGCATTGGGTAAACGACTTCGTGTAAACAACCAGTTTGACCTGGAAGTAACCGGAGTATATAAAGACTTCCCGGCACAATCCCATTGGCATCCGGAATACCTGGTTTCTTTCGTCACGCTTGAGAATGATAACATCTATGGTAGGAAGGGTCTCGAAACCAATTGGGGCAACAATGCTTTTGGCACTTACCTGTTATTGGAAGAAGGAGTTGATCCAAAGAAAGTAGAAGCAGGTCTGCCCGATTTTATGGAGCGACACTATGCCAACTTTGCCAAAACTAATTTTGGGGCTCCGCCCGATTTCACCGCTTCAAAAGCGACAACACTTTTTCTTCAAAAGCTTACTGACATCCACCTGCTTTCGCACCTGGATGACGAACTGGAAGTAAACGGAAATATTAATAATGTACGCATGATGGCCGTGATCGGCTTGTTTATCATTCTGATTGCCTGCTTTAATTTCATCAATCTCTCAACTGCCCGCGCTACCAAACGTTCGAAAGAGGTTGGGTTGCGAAAAGTAGTAGGTGCTTTCAAAAGCCAGTTAGTAAACCAATACCTGAGTGAGTCGGTGTTGATTTCATTTTTCGCGCTGGCACTGGCAATCGTTATTTCTATCGGGGCCATCTCGTGGCTGAATAGCTTTACAGGAAAATCATTAACGCTGGATCCCACCATCAACTGGCCCTTGTTTATCGGCTTGATCGGGTTTGCCGTGGTGGTCGGTTTGATTGCTGGATTATACCCCGCCTTTGTGTTGTCCAGTTTTAAACCTGCGCTCGTGCTTAAAGGACAACAGGGTTCGATAAAAGGAAAAGGGTTGGTACGAAGATCGTTGGTGGTCGTGCAATTCTCCATCTCCATTGTTCTGCTGATTGCCACGGCTATTACTTTCCAACAGTTGAGTTACCTGAATACCCGAAATCTGGGGTACGATAAAGACCAGGTGGTAACACTTCCTTATTATAACGAGCTGGCAGATTCTTACGAATCATTTTATAATGAACTTGTAAAATTTTCAGGTATAAAAACATTGGGCCGTTCTTCACGAATCCCTACCGGCCGGCTTCTGGATAGTCAGGGCCCGCCATTGATCATGACAGGCGACAGCCTTGTAAACTCTACTGTAACAACAAAGTATGTAACCGTAGATCATGAGTTTTTCAAAACCTACTCTATTGATTTTGTCGCAGGTCGTGATTTCTCAAAGGATGTTCCCACCGATGATTCATTGGCGTTTATAGTTAATGAAGCAGCGGCAAAAGCCTATGGATGGACAGATCTTAAGTCAGCCATTGATAAGGATTTTAATTATGGAGGCAAAACCGGTAAATTGATTGGTATTGTCAAAGATTTTCATTTTGAATCGTTACACCAGGAAATCGTTCCCCTGGTATTCTACATAAGTTATTACAATAATATCTCCGTTAAGATTTCCGGCAGTGACATGAAGCAAGGAATCGA
Organism: Cyclobacteriaceae bacterium; assembly: GCA_035408225.1. GTDB lineage: Bacteria > Bacteroidota > Bacteroidia > Cytophagales > Cyclobacteriaceae > ELB16-189. The sequence continues at coordinate 20,922 of DAOOCD010000037.1, forward strand.
ACACCTGGAGAAAACCTGGAAAGAGTTCTTGCCAAACCGACCGTTCAGTTACACATTTTTAAGTGACGACTACAAACGGCTATACACGGACGAACAAAAGCAAGGTCAACTCTTCACCATTTTCTCCGGTCTTGCCATCTTCATCGCTTGCCTGGGATTATTCGGCTTAGCTACCTTCAACACCTTGCAACGGGTAAAAGAGATTGGCATCCGCAAAGTATTGGGCGCTTCGGTTCCCAGTATTCTTACGTTGCTCTCACGCGAGATTGTTATACTGATTGTGGCTGCCAACCTGATTGCCTGGCCACTCGCCTGGTATTTTATGAATCAGTGGCTGGATTCCTTTGCTTACCACATCGACATGAACCTGGCCATTTACCTGCTGGCTGCTATAGGGGCTATCCTGCTCGCGTTGATAACCGTGAGTACTCAAACACTCAAGGCAGCGATGACAAATCCCTCAAACACCTTGCGGTATGAGTGAGTTATTCGGCCTCCATCTTCTTTAACGCAAACTTCCGGATGGTATAACCCACCAACAACCCAAACGTGGCAAAGCCCAACACAATGAAGATAAAATTATCTTCAAAGGCTTTTGCCTGCAGGTTGAGCAGCCGGCCCACCCAGTAGCCGGTTGTGCTTACCAACGTGGCCCACATCAAGCCGGTAACAGTGCTGTAGAAGAGATACGACATCGGGCGAATGCCACTCATACCTACGATCAAGGGGATAATCACCCGAAATCCATAGAGAAAGCGGTAACTAAAGAGTATCTGAAGCTTGTGCTTATGAAAGAAGTTAGTAACCGGCTTTACCTTAGCTTCCAGGTGCGGACGTTTGGCAAGGAAATATTTTCCATTGAGCCGCCCGATGAGATAATAGACCCAATCGCTGATGAAGGAGCCCATGAATGCAGCCAGCACGGTAAAGGGGAACTCGAACAGTCCACGGTAGATAAGCGATGAAGCTATAAGAATAGCAGTTTCTCCCTCGAAGAAGGTGCCGATGAGCAATGCCAGGTATCCATATTGATCTAAAAACTTTTCCATACACTCCTGCTTGTTTAACGCTACCCAAAAAAACTCTCATAAAATTGAACCAACTATTAGAATAATCGTTTCTAATTGCATTAATTTTGTATAAAACTTTTTTGAATGCCTTTTATCTGACGATTTAAACGCAACAACTGAATTGAAAACAACCATCACCCCTTTTGAGCCAGCTGATACCACTCTCAGTTTTGCCATCCCGGCAATCATGCTCATTTGCAATGAACTCTCACCCCGCCCGGGGTTTAAGAGCTTCCGAAGGCAAATCAGAATCTGATACCTTTTTACTAACAATCGTATGGCGGATCTGCAAGGCAGATTACGCCTGAAGTGCTTTTATAGCATTTGTTGTTTTCATCATTAATCATAACGAATTACAGAATTGAATAATAATATTATTGTCAGACCAGCTACGGCTGATGACACACATTATGCGGAGACCATCACCAACGAGATGGCTGAATCTGCGAAAGCACGTGGTACAGGCATTGCCAAGCGCTCGCCTGACTATGTGAAAATGAAAATGGAGGAAGGCAAAGCCGTAATTGCCCTTACTGCGGATGGCACATGGGTAGGCTTTTGTTATATCGAAGCGTGGCAACACGAAAAGTATGTGGCCAACTCCGGCCTGATTGTTTCACCTCCATTCCGCAAAAGCGGAGTGGCTACTGAAATCAAGCGCAAAGTGTTCGAGTTGTCTCGCAAGAAGTTCCCAGACGCTAAGATCTTTGGTTTAACCACAGGCCTTGCCGTAATGAAGATCAACTCAGACCTCGGCTATGAGCCAGTAACCTATTCCGAACTCACTACCGATGAAGAATTCTGGAAAGGTTGCCGCAGCTGCGTTAACTTTGAAATCCTGATGAGCAAGGAGCGCAAGAACTGTATGTGTACTGCCATGCTCTTCGATCCCGTTGAAGATGCCAGGAAAAAAGCTGAGCTCGCCAAGACAGTAGTAACTCCGGAAGGAGACCTGGAACATCACCGCAAGCGTGAGTTTCAAGGAAACTTCAAACTCTTCGAGCGCTGGGTGCGATTTAAACAGTTTGTGTTGCTGAAAGGCTGGAAGAAGAAAGAAGGTGAAGAAGGTAAAAAATCTTCGTTCATGAGTTTCCTGTTTTTCTGGTAACCGTACAATAATACTTAATCACTAAAATTAAAAACTCTGTACTCCCCTCTCCTGTGGAGA
>DAOOCD010000038.1:0-23060 GCA_035408225.1 Cyclobacteriaceae bacterium
TTTTATTGAATCGACAGAATGAATCAGAGAAACAAAGGGAGCAATGTATTTTACTTTATTTGTTTGCAGATGTCCGATCATGTGCCATTCAATATCCTTTGGTAATGCTTCATATTTTGAAGCCATTTCCTGCGCCTTATTTTCTCCAAATAGTCTTTGCCCGGCCTCATAGGCTTCAAACACTTTCTCTATAGGTTGTGTTTTACTAACCGCTATCAGCCTGCATTCTGTGCCACTCAACTCGGCTTGCAATGCGTTTATATTATTTTTAACCACCATTTAATAATTTCGCCCTTCAATATCTTAACTTTTCAGTTTCCACAAAGTTATGGCCATACTCGGAACCTTGCTCAAAAAAGGAATTAAACTTAGAGAAAACCTTGAACAGGAATACACTTCGCCTTTTGAGCTTCAAAAAAAGGAGTTAAAAGAGCTTATGATCACTGCCAGCCAAACCGAGTTTGGTAAATACTACAACTTTCAGGATATCCTCACCCGGTTCCGCAGAGGTCATAATGATTTCTATTTGGCCTTTAAAGGCACTATCCCTATTCATGATTACAATAAAATTTATAAAGACTGGTGGCAATTGGCTCTTAAGGGTGCAAAGAACATTTGCTGGCCGGGTCGTATCAAATACTTTGCACTTAGTTCCGGAACCTCTGAAGCTTCTTCAAAACATATTCCTGTCAGCAAGGAAATGACAAAGGCAATTCAGAGGACCAGTATCCGGCAGATTATCAGTCTTTCTAAATATGATTTGCCCCCCGAAGTTTTTGAGTCCGGTATTTTAATGATTGGTGGAAGTACTCACCTGAATAAAAAAGGAAGTTATTTTGAAGGCGACCTAAGTGGAATTCAAGCTGCCCGGTTGCCCTTTTGGTTTCAACATTTTTACAAGCCCGGCAAAAAGATTGCCTCTACCCGTAATTGGGACTCTAAACTCAATGAGATTGTACGCAAGGCGCATGATTGGGATATAGGCATAGTGGTAGGTGTGCCAGCATGGATTCAGATACTTCTTGAAAAAATTATCGAGCATCATAAAGTTGATCACATCCATGAGATATGGCCAAATCTTTTAATCTATGTTCATGGCGGTGTTTCAATGGATCCCTACCGCAAAGGGTTTGAAAAGTTATTGGGACGACCCATCTATTATATAGAAACCTACCTCGCTTCGGAAGGCTTTATCGCCTATCAGGCCCTGCCAAAACGCAAATCCATGCGACTCGTATTGAACAATGGAATTTTTTATGAGTTTGTACCTTTTGAAGAGAAAAATTTTACTGCGGCTGGTGAAATAAAACCTGATGCGGAAACTCTTCTGATTGATGAAGTGGAGGAAGGTAAAGAGTACGCGATTCTTTTGTCTACGTGTGCTGGTGCCTGGCGATACCTGATTGGCGATGTAATTAAATTTATTTCCCTTGAAGATTCAGAAATTATTATAACCGGTCGTACCAAGCACTTTTTGAGTTTATGTGGTGAACATTTATCGGTAGATAATATGAACAAGGCGATAGAACTTGTTTCAAATGAAATGAACATCAATATCCCCGAGTTCACGGTGGCTGGTATTCCGCACCAGAACTTATTTGCTCATCATTGGTTTATTGGCACCGATGATAAGGTTGATTCCAATGCGTTGAAGGAGAGAATTGATTTTCATCTGAAAAAAATCAACGATGATTACGCAGTAGAACGCAGCGCGGCACTCAAAGAAGTTTTAGTGGAAGTGCTCCCGCTCCATAAGTTTTATGACTGGATGGAATCCAAAGGAAAAGTGGGTGGTCAAAATAAATTTCCCCGGGTGATGAAAAACACTCAGCTTGACGAGTGGATAAAGTTCATTGCATAACGTAATGATGGAAATCATTCTAAATGGATTGAAGCTGGGTATTATTTTGGCCTTTTTGGTAGGCCCGGTTTTCTTTACCATTATTCAAACCAGTGTTGAGAAAGGGTTCTGGAATGGAGTGATTGTTTCCTTAGGTGTTTCGCTAAGCGACATACTCTATGTTACTGTTTGCTACTATGGATTAGTTCAATTTATCAATGAACCTGGTTTTCGGGTTTACCTGGCCTATGCGGGTGGCGCTATTCTTATTCTTTTCGGACTCTATCATCTCTTTATCAAAAGCCGTAGAAATGCTCATCCGTCATTAGATGTGGCGAATGAAAAGAAAATGTATCGTTATTTTATAAAAGGGTTTATCATAAACGGACTAAGCCCTATGGTGCTGATTTTTTGGATTGGTACCATCAGCATTGCTTCCATAGATTTTGGATATTCGAAAGGATTCGAGTTCTTTTTGTTTTTTGGTGTCGTATTGGGCACAGTATTAGCTACCGATATTCTTAAAGCATACTTAGCGGATAAGCTTAGACGTTTGGTTACGCAACGGTTGATGAAGATAATGAACGTAATCGTAGGAATCTGCCTGATCATTTTTGGGGGCCGATTGATTCTTCTGGCTGATACCTTTCTAACTTAATCCTGCAGGATGTTGGTAAGAAATGTTGACTTCAGAAAAAGCCACAGAATAAGGAAAACAATAGCCCATTGAAGATAGATGTAGTAGTAGTCAGCCGTATCTTTGAAACGGGTTTCCTTAATCTCGGCTTTCTCATATTGATCAATTCGGTTAAATACATTCTTTAAAGCTTCATTATCGGTTACCCGGAAAAATTCACCTGATCCGATGTCAGCAATTTTGCGCATCGTGGTTTCGTCAATTGTATTTTCAACCATGTTAGGTCTGCCAAAGTAATCTTTACCAAAAGGAACCATTCCCTCCTGGCCAACAATGATCGTATACATTTTGATTTCATAAGCTGCTGCTAACTCGGCCGAAGTAATTGGGTCTATATTGCCTGCCGTGTTATCGCCATCACTGAGCAGAATACAAACTTTCGATTTTGATTCGGATTCGCGCATCCGGTTAGTTACTACAGCTAATGCAGAGCCTATTGCAGTACCTCTGGATTCAATCATATCAAAGCTGATATCATTCAGGTATGAGTTTAGCAGATCATAGTCAGTTGTTAAGGGTGCCAGCGAAAAAGCATCACCGGAAAATACTACTATCCCAATTCGATCCTGAATACGGCCTTTGATAAAATCGCGCGCAACGTCTTTGGCAGCTTCTAAGCGATTGGGTTGAAAATCTTCAATCTGCATGGACTGGGAGATATCAATTGCCAACATAATATCAATGCCCTCTGTCCATTGCTCAACTTTTTCGTTGGTTTTTTGGGGTCGTGCAAGAGCAATAAGGAGGAGAGTAAGAACGAGTGCTAAAACCAATTCAGGAACAATTCGAATCCACGTAAGGGGTGAGTTCTTAAGATCACTTTTTACAAGGGCAACAGGTAGTTTTTGGTTGAAGTAATGACGAAAAGCCCATCGCGCAATAAATAGAAACGGTACAGTAAGAATGGCATAAAGAAAGGGTAGGTTCTCCCAGGTAAAACCTTGTAAGGTTGATGGTGAAAACCAGCTAATCGAATACCAGGGATCGGTTATTTCATCCATGCTTCACCTCCTCGATCTTTTGATTGAAACGATTTTGTGTAAAATCTTTTAACTGCTGAAAAGAATCAAATGTTTCTGGAGAAATGCGACCATAAACCATCCGGTCAACCGAATGAAGCGTCTGTCCAAGTTCATCATTTTCTGTTTCGCGGATTTCGCGGGAGGTATATTTTGTGTAGGGCTTAGCGGAAAGTTCTTCCATATATTTTTTCCAGATTAATACGGATGATTCAGCTAACTCCGGGCTAAAACTGCTTTTCACCTTTTCTACGGATTGTTCAAAGCGATTCATAAAGGCTGCATGACTTCGGGTTAACCGCTTAACGGTAAAATACTTTCTAATCCGTTTACCAAAGCTAATCCAAACTATAAGTGCGATCAGAAGAAGACTGCCACCTATAATTAGTGCCAGGGGATAGTTGAGCAGCCAACTAACAGGACTATAGGCCGTGTTGGTCTTTAGTGGAAGTTGATTGATAGCCAACGAATCGGGTACAGCATTAACCAGTTTCTTAAAGAATACTGTATCTGTTTCTGAATAAAATACCACACAATCTTTTTTCTGAAGTTGAAAAACCGGAAGTGCCAATCGTTGAAGACTATCTATTTCATAGGTGCTTAACGTGTAGGTAACACTATCGTAGCTAATGCCATTTTCAGTCTTGGTTGTGAAGAACTTCTTTTTTTGAAACTCGAAGGGAGCAAACGAAAATGTGGAATCGGGAAATAATACTTGTACACTTTGTGGATAGGTTGCGGTTAGGTGAAATTGTATCGGTTGGCCCAACTTTACAGTGTCGCCTTCAAAGTGTCCTTTCACCAGGATCTCTTGCGAAATACAGACACTACTAATGAATGCTAAGAGAATTGAAAGTTGAAGTTGTTTAAACACTTTTCTTCGTTTTATTTCTCACCTTAAACAACTTTAACAGTTTGGGTACAAAGTCCTCATCGGTTGAAACGCTAAGGAAATTAATCTGATGTTTTCGACTAAAGTCTATCAGCTCTTGCTGTCGGGCATAGTGATGAGAAGTAATCGTGTCACGGAAGTCGCCAAAAGAGGAATTAACCCATAAAGTCTTTTTTGACTCTTTATCCAATACCGGAATGATGCCTAGTTTAGGCAATTGTGTTTCACGCTTATCACTCACCTGGATCATCACTAAATCATGCTTTCGTGCAAGGGACTTCAAGTGATGCTGATACCCTTCATCGATGAAATCCGAAATCATAATGATAACGCTTCTGCGTTTAACAGAATTTAAAGCGAACGTAATGGCTTTATTTAGATTAGTCTTAGTTGATTTTGGTTCAAGCTTATTGAGTGTATAGATGATCTCATAGGCTTGGGCAATTCCCTTTTTAGGCTTTATAAATTTTTCCCGCTCATCGGAGTAGCAGATTAACCCGACCTGGCTAGATTCTTTGGTTCCTGATAACGCTAAAACCCCACATATCTCTTTGCCAATATCAAACTTGGTTTTTCCGGGCGTCCCGATAAACTGGGATGCACTTACATCCATGATGAAGAAAATCGTCTGCTCTTTCTCTTCGCGAAAAGTCTTGACAAACGTGCCATGTCCCTTGGCCGATACATTCCAATCAATGGTGCGGATATCATCTCCATACTGATAGGGTCTTACATCGTCAAATTCCAGACCTGTTCCTTTGAAGATAGAGTGAAAATCACCCTGCATCTGGCTGTTGATGGCCTTTCTGATCTGTATTTCGTACTTCTTTAGCTTTTTCAGCAGCTCTTTCACTCTGGCACCTTTTTGGAGGCCTAAAAATAAGAAATATGACTAATTTCGCAGCCTATATGATTAATAGTCGGCAAGTGTCTTTTACGTTCAAGTCTCGCGTAGGTTTATGTCTGGTGATAGTGGGTCTTGTTTTTAATGCATGTCAAAAGGATAAAAGGCCGGAAGGCGTGTTATCTCCTGAGGAATTGTCAAAATTAATGGTGGAAATGTACCTGGCCGAAGCAAGGATAAGCGGTAAGAATATGGTAAAGGATTCGGCTATGAAATACTTTGTACCATTCGAGGAGAAACTTAAGGTGAAGCATGGAGTTTCTGATTCCACCATGCGAATAACGTATCAATACTACATCAGCCATTCCGAAGAGTTAGAAAAAATTTATGATTCGGTGATCGACACCCTTAGTTTAAGAGAACAGAAGGAAAGGACGAAGCCCACCTTTCTAAATTAGTAGTTCATGATATTCCCATCCGAGTTTGAGCAGAAGCTGGGGTTTGATCAAATCCGTCACCGGCTAATAAATTATTGTTTAAGTCCCCTTGGCATTCGCCTCGTGGATGAAATGAGTTTTTCGGCCGACTTTACTACAATTCAAACTCTCCTAAAACAAAACCTTGAGTTCAAACTAATTTTAGAAAAAGGGGATGAGTTTCCTGCATCGAATTATTCCGATCCTACAGAGTATTTTAAGACTGCAGCAGTGCAGGATAGCTTCCTGGAAGAGGAGGCTTTTCATAAAATCCTTCTTTCTTTGCAAACCATACTTGCCTGCAGAAAATTTCTTATCGCTAATCAGGAGCCCTATCCTGAATTATTCAAATTAACTCAGCCTGTTTCCGTTTCATTGGACTTGGTTAAAGCCATTGAATCAAAATTTGATGATAAAGGCCAGGTAAGGGATAATGCCAGTGTTGAACTGGGAAGAATCAGGAAGCGCATTCGGGATGAGCAATATCGGGTAAAGCGCTTGATAGAACAGATTTTCCGACAAGCCGTTGGACATGGGTGGGTTCCCGAAGGTTCTTCAACTACCATTCGGGATGGCAGATTGGTAATCCCCGTGCTGGCGGAGCATAAGAGAAAGCTTTCGGGATTCATCATGGATGAATCATCTACAGGCCAAACCGTTTACATGGAACCAGCCGAAGTTCTTGAGGCCAATAATGAAATCCGGGATTTATTTCATGCAGATAGGCGTGAGGTTGTTAAAATTCTCAAGGAGCTAACCAAGTTGATCAGAAACCACTTACCTGAATTAAGAGAGGCGTATCAATTTCTTTCCATTATCGATTTTACGCGCGCCAAGGCAAAGCTATCGCTTGATATTAAGGCTGAACTTCCGAAACTGAAACCAGATCCAGATCTGAATTGGATGCATGCCCGGCATCCATTGCTTTATTTAAGCTTGAAGGGCAAACGCGAAGTTGTGCCTCTTACAATCGACTTAACGAATGAGAATCCCTTCCTCCTGATTTCAGGCCCTAATGCAGGCGGTAAGTCTGTGTGTTTGAAAACCGTTGGGTTAATCCAATACATGGCGCAGTGTGGTCTGCTTGTGCCACTGCATGATAAATCAACGGTAGGCATTTACAGAAAAATATTTTTAGATATTGGCGATCAGCAATCTATTGAAAATGATTTGAGCACGTATAGCTCACATCTTAAAAACATGGCTTTTTTCCTTCAAAACTCAGACCCAACAACATTGGTCTTGATGGATGAGTTAGGTGCTGGTACCGATCCGAATTTTGGGGGTGGAATCGCAGAATCCATTTTAGCGGGCTTAATAGATCGGAAAGTTTGGGGGGTTGCCACTACCCATTACTACAATTTGAAATTATTTGCCAGTAATCATTCCAGAATCAGGAATGGCGCCATGCAATTTGATTCTCAAAAGCTTGAACCATTATTTCACTTAGAAATTGGTAAGCCGGGGAGTTCATTTGCACTGGAGATAGCTAAGAAAACGGGATTGCCAAAAGGAACCATTCAACGGGCTGAAGAAATTATCGGACAAGAATTAACCGGCCTCGAAACATTGATGAAATCAGTCGCTGAAGAAAAACAATCTCTTGATAAGCGGCTTCGTGAAATTGAGATCCGGGAGAAGAAACTTAATGAAACATTATCTCAGTACCAGACCTTATCGGCCGAGTTAAATACGAGAAAGAAAGAGATTCTGGATAAGGCAAAAACAGAAGCTTCTAATTTATTGAAGGATACTAATCGGGAGATAGAGAAAACGATCCGCCATATTCGTGAAAACAAAGCTGAAAAGAAGGAGACTAAAAAGGTACGTGAAGGGTTACAAAGTTTAGTGGAGAAGGTAAAACCTGTAATGCAGGTTCGTACTCAGCATGATAAAATAGCAACAGGCGACAGTGTGCGATTGATTGGCCAGGAGGTTAGCGGTAAAGTGCTTTCCATAAAAGATGAAGTGGCTGTAGTTCAATTTGGCGACCTGCGCTCCCAAGTAAAGGTGAAGCAATTGGTACGCAGCGATCAGGTTGTCTCCAATCCCACGTTTGTCAAAGCTAAATCTTTAGGCCTGGATGTAATGCGCAAGCAATCCACATTTGTAAATACCCTGGATATTCGGGGTAAACGAGTGGAGGAGGTAAATTCTGTTTTAGATCAATTTATTGATGATGCTATGTTGCTAGGTCAGTCTGAACTTAAAATACTTCATGGCAAGGGTGAGGGTGTTTTGCGAAAAGTTGTAAGGGAAAGATTAAAAAAGATAAAAGGCGTGGCATCCATTGCCGATGAACATGTTGATCGCGGAGGTGATGGTATAACCGTGGTAGTATTGAAATAAAAAAGCCTGCTCATTTCTGAGCAGGCTTTGATGCAGTAATATTATTAATTTTTAAAGGCCAAAGGTATAGATCCAGGCTCCCTTCACTACACCCGTTCTTGCGGCATATCCTGGTCCGTTGAAGGTGAAAGAGATTGTAAGGGTTGATTCTGTAACAGCATACGTTACAGCCAATTCATCAGCCGTTCCTTTGTCTCTGATCATTTGCGTTTCAGGAGCAGCACCGAAATCCCATTTACCGCTTGCGGGCCAAGGGCTTAGGCTTGGTCTGCCCGAAGTTGCATAGTTAAAGGGCGGGGTTCCTTTCGTGCCTGATAAGGTTACTTGAAAACCTGGGTAGTCGGCTGTTTTATCTGTTCCATCCAAGGACACAGTATTGATTTTCCAGGTTTTGTTCAATTTATCAAATTGTACATCAGTAATGGGTGGAGGGTCCGTTTTTTTGTCCTTACAGCCCATATACGTGAGCAACATCGTGGCAACGAAAAGGAGTGATAATATTCTTAGCGCTTTCATCATAAATTCATTAAAATCACCTTAAACATAGCAAAATCGACATTCTAAAAAAAACGAGATTGAGTGCTAGTTGTAAAAATTTGAAGGTTAATCAGCACTTTAATCCTTTAGTAACCTTTTTTATAAGTTAAAATATCAACTTTTTGAGCATTTGCCGGGTACTCATGCTCTTGATTGGAGGCTATCAAAACCAGTGTTTTATCGGGTAATTGTTCCCGATGTCTCTGATACCATTCAATTGATTTTCGATCCAGGTTAGTCGTTGGTTCGTCCAGAAAAAGGGCATCGGCTTGTGAGTAAAAAGCGAGCCCAAGTTTCAAGCGCTGTTTCATTCCGGAAGAAAAATTGGAGATCATTTTATCTTTTGCAGGTGCCAACTCCAAAAGTTCAACCACTTCTTTTATTGTTAGATTACTGCGGGTCTTTTTGAATTTAAAATGAAACTTAACCATTTCAGTCAATGTAAATTCATCAATCAGGTCCATGTAAGGAGTGGCTATTGCGATATGTCTGTAAACCTGGTCATTCGGTATTTCAACCCCATCGATTTCATAGGAAATTACTCCCTGGCTCGCCAGCATCTGGCCCCATAAAATCTGTAGTAACGTAGATTTACCTGACCCATTAGGTCCTACAAGAGCATAGGTGTTCGGTGAAGTGAACTGATAAGAGAAGTCTTTAAAAATCCATTCGCGGTTAAATCGCTTGCTTAGATTTTTAACGATTATTCTCATTCAAAAGCAGCCGCGTTTGCCGAAAATCCTTTCATCACTCCGCGCTCACTGGTACGGATGAATGAAATGATATAATCTCGTTCATCACTTGGTGCTAATTCCTGTTCAACAAGATCTAAGGCTTTAGAATTATTCAAGCCTTTCAGGAAAATATAACGATAAACTTCCTGGATATCACTGATCTTCTCCGGACTGAATCCTCTTCTTCTCAAGCCGACTGTGTTTACTCCTGCATAGGTGAGGGGTTCACGTGCAGCTTTGGTATAAGGCGGTACATCTTTTCTAACGAGCGATCCTCCTGAGATCATAACATGCGCCCCAACTTTTACAAATTGATGGATTGCACTTGCTCCACCTATAATGGCCCAATCTTCAATTGTAACATGGCCTGCTAGTTGTACTGTGTTGGCGAAAATGCAATTGTTACCCACGATACAATCGTGCGCAACATGAACGTAAGCCATTAACAAGCAATTCTTGCCAACTTCAGTTCTGAATTTATCACTTGTGCCCCGGCTTATGGTAACACATTCGCGTATTACTGTATTGTCGCCAATGAACGTCTCAGTTTTTTCGCCAGCAAATTTTAAATCTTGAGGGATCGAAGAGATCGAAGCACCAGGATACACTTTTACATTATTGCCAAGGCGTGCACCTTCCCAGATCACGGCATTAGGACCTATCCAGGAATTGTCGCCAATTACTACATCGGATTTAATCGTAGCAAAAGGTTCAATGATTACATTATTGCCAATTTTCGCCTCTGGGTGAACGTTGGCTAGCGGATGATAACTCATGAGTCTTTACGCACAATACTTGCAGTCATAGAACCTTCGCACACGAGACTATTACCAACATAGGCCCGTCCATACATTTTTGCAATTCCTCTTTTTATAGGAGCTATCAGATCGCATTGAATCACGAGTGTGTCACCAGGTAGAACCATTTTTCTAAACCTGAAATTCTCGATACCCAGAAAGTAAGTCCAGTAATTTTCAGGATCAGGCACGGTGTTTAACACTAAAATACCACCGGTTTGAACCATCGCTTCTACCTGCAATACGCCTGGCATAACCGGATTACCAGGGAAGTGTCCTTGAAAAAAGGGCTCGTTGAAAGTCACGTTCTTTACACAAGCAACGGTCTCGTTGTCCAGATAAATAACCTTATCAATGAGTAGAAATGGATACCGATGTGGCAGGGTGCCGGTAATCTTATTGATGTCCATTACCGGAGGCAGACTTGGATTGTACTTTGGACGACCTTTCTTGTCGTCCTCCTGCATTGCTTTTTTAAGTTTACGGGCAAACGCAACGTTAGCTGCATGCCCGGGGCGGGCAGCTAAAATCTGCGCTTTTAATGGTCTTCCAGCCAATGCCAGATCACCAATAATATCCAGCAATTTGTGTCGTGCCGGTTCATTGTTGTAACGAAGTTCAATATTATTCAAGATGCCTTCTTTCTTAACTTCTACTTTTGGTTTGCCAAGCATCTTTGCAATGTTCTCGAGTTCATGGGTTTCAACCACACGATCCACAATCACGATGGCATTATTCAGGTCACCCCCTTTGATCAGATTGTTTTTGTAAAGCATTTCCAGTTCGTGCAGGAAGCAGAAGGTTCTGCAGGAGGCAATCTCTTTTTCGAATTGGCGGATATTGGTGATCGATGCATGCTGACTGCCTAAAACAGGGGAATTATAATCGATCATCACAGTTACCCGGTAATCATCTAATGGCAGAGCAGCGATTTCAACATTGCGGGCTGCTTCACGGTAGAATATGCTATCCTGCACTTCAAAAAAATCGCGCAGTGCATTTTGCTCCTCGGTTTCAGCTTCTTTCAAAACGTTCACAAATTGAATAGAGCTACCATCCATGATTGGCGCCTCAGGGCCATCTAACTGAACCAGTACGTTATCAATCTCAAGTCCAACTAAAGCAGCCAGCGTATGCTCAACGGTGCTTACCCGTGCGCCACTTTGCTCGATCGTGGTACCTCTCGAAACATCTACCACGCGATCGCAATCCGCATCAATAATAGGAGAGCCAGGTAAATCAATCCGTTGGAACTTGATTCCATGATTCGGTTTTGCAGGAAGGAAGGTCATATTGGTTTGAACACCCGTATGGAGCCCTACTCCGGAAAGAGTTACCGATTTCTTAATGGTTTGTTGCTTATGATTTAGCCTCATAGGTAAAAAGTGCGCAAATTTAACCCGTTATGCCCCGATTACCAAACATCCGATACTCCCTATTGTCCTCTTCCATTGGAAGTTTCGACAGGTGATGCGGCCTTTTTTTCAAGTTCACGAAGTCGGTCGTCAAGTTCTGGCAATCGTTTGAAAATGGCATAAGAGCGGAAAAAAGGTTTTAGCTCGTACGCTGGTGAGCCGTTCATTTGAAGGCCCTCTTCCTTAATTGACTTTAATATGCCCGATTGTGCTCCAATTTGTGTGTGGTTTGCTAACTCAAGATGACCAGCGATTCCTACTTGCCCCCCAATGATTGAATTTTCCCCAACCTTAGAGGAGCCTGAAATTCCAGTTTGAGCAGCAATAACTGTGTTTTTACCTATTTCTACATTATGAGCAATCTGAATCAGGTTATCCAGTTTAACGCCCTTACGGATTACAGTAAAATCACCAAACATGGTAGCGCAATCAATAACTGTATTGGCTCCAATAGTAACGTTATCTTCAACAAGCACATGACCTAGTTGTGGAATGGTTTTATAGGATCCATCTTCCTGGGGCGCAAAACCGAAACCATCGCTCCCAATAACTGCACCTGCGTGAATCACGCAAGTGTTCCCGATGCTTGTTCCAGCATATATTTTCACATTGGGGTGTAGGATTGTGTCGTTGCCTATCACCGAATTATCTCCAATAAAGACATGGGGATAAATTTTTACATTATCCCCGATTTTTACATTATTCCCTATGTAAGAAAAAGCTCCTCTATAGATATTCTTTCCTGTTTGAGAATTTTCGCCCAGGTAAGAAGGTTGCTCCACGCCCAATTTCTGAAACGAGATAAGTTTGTGATATTCTTCAAGCAAGGCAGTGAAACTTGAATAAGGATCATCCACCAAAATAAGTGTGGACGAAATATCTTTTTTTGCCTGAAAATCCTTTTTAACAATTACAGCGCTGGCCTGCGTGGTATAAATGAAATGTTCGTACTTAGGATTTGAGAGAAAAGCGATCTGACCTTTTTTAGCATCCTGGATTTTGGCCAGCATATTGATTTTTTCTGACCCGTCACCCTTCACTTCTCCAGCCAGCATGGCAGCGATTTGAGTGATGCTAAACTCCATAGATCGTTATTACTTTAGTTGAATGGATGATCGGGCAACTTATAATTCACCATTTACAAAGATACATTTTTAGGCCAGCATAAATAGTTTTTTTCAACGATTTTACTAATAGCTTTTATGCTTGGTAAGTCAGACGCTAAAGCAATATCTATAACTTCCCCTTTCTTGGTGAGAATATTAATGGACTTTCCACCGGATACATAGGCCTCGTTGCTCACGGTGCCCAGAGAATACAAATAATTAGTATCCTTCCGTAAGATTCCATAGATCTGATAAATTTCTTGTCTTACTTTTTCTACGATACTTTTCTTTATAGGATCAGTAGAAAGAACTACCTGGAAAAGTTCTCGCTGTACGAGTCGGTTACATAATCCCGACAGAATCGCATCGCTGTGACTGCGCCAGATTTTGATAGCACCCCAAATATCATTGTCATCCATTTGACCAAACAAATCAAGAAGTTCAGGATTCTCATTAAAGTCAGCGAGTTGATATTCGTTAAGTAAAAAACTTTTTAATACTTCTGTAGCGTGAAGATCTTCACCGGCTTTTAAGAGATACTGCGCTCTGCGTATAATGTTCACCAGCATACGTTCGGCACCAAGCGCAGTTTTATGTAAGTAGACCTGCCAGTACATAAGTCTTCGCGAGTGTAAGAAACTTTCGATACTGTAGATTCCTTTCTCTTCCACCACCAATTGGTCGCGGTTTACATTCAGCATGGCGATAATGCGGTCAACACCAATTGTCCCTTCCATCACACCCGTGAAAAAACTATCCCGTGTCAGGTAATCCAACCGATCAATATCCAATTGACTGCTTATCAATTGATGAAAGAATTTCCGGGGATAACTGTTTCTGAAAAATTGTATGGCCAGTGAGAGTGCCCCATTATACTGGGTATTAAGTTCCTTCATGAAAAGATAGGAGAGGCTCTCATGCTTTACATCCTGCAAAATAGTTTCTTCCAGGGCGTGCGAAAGAGGTCCATGCCCTATATCGTGGAGAAGAATTGCAATTTGAGCCGCTTCGGCTTCCTGATCTGTAATCACTACACCTTTAAGTTGCAGGTTTTTCAGTACCCGACCCATTAAGTGCACGGCACCCAAGGCATGATGAAATCGGGTATGCTGAGCACCCGGGTAAACCAGGTGGCTTAAGCCCAATTGTTTGATATACCTTAAACGCTGAAAATAGGGATGTTGGATCAGGTCATAGATCAAATCACTCTGTATGGAGATGAACCCATAAACGGGGTCATTGATGATTTTCTTTTTATTCAAATGAGCAGCTTAGATTGGCGTTTATAACGTAAATTAGAGAGAATTTTCACTACTAAAATACATGCAAAGATATAGCATTTTGTGGGCAGATGATGAGATTGATTTGCTGAAACCTCATATTTTGTTTCTTCAACAACGAGGATATGATATTACCCCGGTTAATAATGGCTCGGATGCAGTTGAACTTAGCGAGTCAAAGCATTTTGATGTTGTGTTTTTAGATGAACACATGCCTGGCATGTCAGGATTAGAAGCGTTGAGTCAAATTAAAAATGCGAAACCCAGTCTTCCCGTTGTGATGATCACCAAAAATGAGGAAGAACAAATCATGGAAGAGGCTATTGGCGCTAAAATAGATGACTACCTTATTAAGCCAATTAATCCAAGTCAGATTCTACTTTCTATTAAGAAGATTCTTGACAACAAGAGATTAGTTACTGAAAAAACAAACCTTAATTATCAACAGGAATTCCGAAAAATCAGCATGGCTTTTTTGGATGATATGAACCATGAGCAATGGGCTGATATCTATAAGAAACTTGTTTTTTGGGAATTGCAAATTGAAGAGGCTGACCGGGAGATGGCAGAAGTGCTTGAGATGCAAAAGGTAGAGGCCAATTTAAATTTTTGCCGGTTTGTAAAACGCAATTATGAGAACTGGCTTAACAACCCCAGTATCGATAAGCCCTTACTATCGCATCAAGTGATGAAAAAATGGGTGTTTCCGGAATTGAAACCAGGTGAGCCATGCTTTTTTATTCTGATTGATAATTTGAGACTCGATCAATGGAAAACGATTGAGCCTGTGTTGAGCGAGTTTTTTAATGTGGATAAAGAGGAAACGTATTATTCGATTCTTCCCACAACTACTGCGTATGCGCGTAATGCTATCTTTTCTGGACTAATGCCTTCTGAAATGGCAAAAGTGCACCCTGATTTATGGGTTGGTGAAGATGAAGATGAATCGAAAAATAATTTTGAGGATGATTTTTTAGCCAAGCAGATCAGGAAGAATAATCTCAATATAAAATTCTCTTACAACAAGATCAAGAAAATGGAAGAAGGTCGTGACCTGGCCGACTCCATCAATAACTTATTTCACAATGACCTCAATGTAATTGTTTACAATTTTGTAGATATGCTTTCTCACGCCCGCACCGACATGGCCATGGTGCGTGAACTGGCGCCCGATGAATCGGCTTATCGGTCTATTACCAAATCGTGGTTTGTCCATTCTCCATTGTTAGAAATTTTACGAAAGATTGCTGATAAGAAGGCCAAGGTAATTATCACAACAGATCATGGAACCATTCGGGTGAAACGACCTTTTAAAATTATTGGTGATCGAAGTGTTAACTCTAATTTGCGATACAAGCAAGGAAAGAATCTGGGATTTGAAGGAGATAAGGTATTTGAGGCTGCTAAGCCCGAAAGATTTTTTCTACCAAAGACTAATGTCTCTACAGCTTATGTGTTCGCCATCGAAGATCAGTTTTTCGCCTACCCGAATAACTACAACTACTATGTGAACTTCTATAAAGACACGTTTCAACATGGAGGAGTAAGCCTCGAAGAAATGATCATTCCTTTTATTTTATTATCTTCGAAGAATGCCTGAAGAGTGGAACCGGCTAGGCACACGAGCCTTGGCGTTAGATGAGATGCAACAAGCAACAAGGGAGTTACTGAAGCAGGGTAGGGGGCTCATGATCTGGCTTTTGCATGGTGAAATGGGCAGTGGGAAAACCACACTAGTAAAACTTTTAGTAAAGGAATTGGGAGTTGAAAGTTTAGTCACCAGTCCCACTTTCTCAATTGTAAATGAATATGGCCAGCAAGGCAAACCTGTGGTCTATCATTTTGATCTTTACAGAATAAAAAATGAAGCCGAGGCTTTGGATATAGGGTTTGAAGAGTACATGACTTCTGGTAATCTATGCTTGATTGAGTGGCCGGAAAAAGTAAAAACGTTACTCCCAAATCAATATTTTGAAGTGAAGATTCAATACCATGCTTCGGTAAGCAGAGATATTTATTTTCGGAGACATGAGTGAAAAGAAAAGGACAGGATTTGAAGCGTTAGCTAAATCAGGCCTCTACCCACAAGAGGAAATGCTTAAAGTGAAAAAGGGAAAATACTCGTTCCTGATTGGACTTCCACGCGAGATTTCATTGCAGGAGAATCGCATCAGTCTGACACCCGATGCAGTTGCGTTGTTGGTAAACAATGGTCATGAGGTATTGGTGGAGACCATGGCGGGTGAAGGTTCTAAATTCTCGGATAAACAGTACAGTGATGCAGGTGCAAAAATTGTTTATTCAGTTGAGGAAGTTTATAAAGCTGAGATTGTTCTAAAGATCGAACCACCTACCCTCGAAGAGTTGGAATATTTCCGGCCGGGGCAAACATTGATATCGGCCCTTCAGATGGGGCATTTAAAAC
The DNA here is from genome assembly GCA_035408225.1 of Cyclobacteriaceae bacterium. GTDB lineage: Bacteria > Bacteroidota > Bacteroidia > Cytophagales > Cyclobacteriaceae > ELB16-189. Next base: position 16,412 of record DAOOCD010000038.1, read on the forward strand.
AGGAGTGCATAAATGCCTTGCTGAAGAAGCGTGTTACCGCTTTGGCGTATGAGTTTATCGAAGATAAGGTAGGCGGTATGCCGATTGTGAGGGCGATGAGTGAAATAGCCGGCAGCACCGTGATGCTGATTGCGGCCGAATATTTAAGTACGGTTAATAAAGGAAAGGGGATTATTCTGGGGGGTATTACTGGAGTGCCACCTACTAAAGTTGTAATAATAGGAGCGGGAACGGTGGCTGAATATGCTGCGCGGGCTGCACTAAGCTTAGGAGCAGAGATCCAGGTTTTTGACAATCATCTTTACAAATTAAGGAGAATAAAACACACGCTTGGAAATCAATTCTATACATCAACCATAGATACGATCACACTGAGCGAGAGCCTTAAAAATGCTGATGTGGTAATAGGAGCACTGCGCGCAGAGAAAGGCAAGGTTCGACATGTTGTATCGGAAGAGATGGTAAGAAAAATGAAACCTGACTCTCTTATCATCGATTTAAGCATTGACCAGGGTGGGTGCATTGCAACTTCCGAGACTACCAGTTTGAACAGACCAGTATTTAGGAAATACGACATCATTCATTATTGCGTGCCCAACGTTGCATCGCGAGTTGCGACCACGGCAACCACTGCACTAAGTAATATCTTTACACCAACTATTTTAAGGGCCGCTGAAGAAGGGGGAGTTGAGGAAATGATCTTTTCACATAGGTGGTTTATGAAAGGAGTTTACACCTACAAAGGAACCTTGACGAATGAATCGATAGCTCGTAAATTTGCTATGAAATTCAAAAACATAGAATTGTTAATTGCATTAAGAATGTAATGGGTATGATGTTGGGCGATTCAATATTTTTATCGAGACTATTTTTGTTGGTTTCTGTAACGTTGATATCAACAAATTCATTCGGGCAGGCAGCTATACCACCGCAATTGCGAGCTGAGAATACATTGGATCGGATTTCTTCAAAAAATTCTTTATCAGGATCCGATATCCTTTACGGCCTTCCGGTACCTCCGGGTAGTACGATTGGTGACAATTACTTAAATAAAGAATGGAATCAGGCTACTTTTTTATTGTATCAATCTGAAAAAATGATTGAAGGATATCCGGCTAAGTTTGATATCCAGAGTGATTTATTTGAAGTGAAAACCAATAATGGGATTAAAATACTGGATAATAGTAAAGTAAAAAATGTCGTTTGGATTGATTCACTCACATCGCTTCCACATTATTTTGTAAATGGAAAGGAATATAGAATTGAAGGTGTTCCATCAACAGGAATATTGGAGATAGTAGTAGATGGAATTTTTCCTCTATTTAAGAAGACAGAACTCTTTGTTAAAGAACCAACCTACAATGTTGCATTTGACGTTGGTTCACGCGATAAAAAGATTTTTCAAAAGGAGATTATGTATTATGGAAAAGATAAGGATCTCATGAGAGTAAAAAATAAAAAAGATGTTCTTGCGGCAGCCGGTGGCCGGGCTACCGAAGTCGAAGCTTTTGTTAAATCCAACAAATTAAATCTTAATAAAGAGACTGATCTTAAAAGAGTATTTGAGTTTCTTAATGCAAAATAGTTTCTTAAACAATTAACTCTTTCAAAGCCTGTTCGTAGGAACGGATTTTCGTTTCTGCATCCGCTTTCTTCTTACGTTCCAGTTCAATTACCTGTGGAGGAGCGCTATTTACAAATTTCTCATTGGATAACTTCTTTTCAATTGAGGCCAGAAATCCCTTCTGATATTCGAGATCTTTCAAAATAGATTCCCGCTCTTTGGCAGCGTCCAGCTTTCCTTCCATGGGTATAGTGTACTCAACCGTTCCTACTAAAAAGGAAACTCCTGTTGGTTTTTCTGAGGCCGTATAAACTTCACTGATATTTGAAAGCTTCTTTATGATCGGCCAAAAGTACTTGAGATCGTTCCCTGTTTCTTGCTTATAGAGTTTGATAGGTTCTTTTGGTGAAATCCCTTTTGAGTTTCTAGTATTCCGGATTTGAGTAATTGTTTCAAAGGCAAAATCTGCCTCCTTCAAATGAGAGGTATCAACTGCACCTGGTTTGGGCCAGGATGCTACAATTATATTTTCTTTTTCTTTACGTGTCTGAAGTTCATTCCATAGCTCCTCAGTAATAAAGGGCATGAACGGGTGTAACACCTTTAGCAGGGATTCGAAATGTGAAACTGTTTTAGTATAGGTTATGGAATCAATTGGTTTACCAAATTCAGGTTTAATCATTTCAAGATACCACGCACAGAAATCATCCCAGATCAGCTTGTAAACAGCAAGTAGTGCATCTGACATTCTGAATTTTTCGAAATGATCATTGAGTTCTGTTAGCGATTGATTCAACCTGGACTCAAACCACAAAGTAGCTGTCTTGTTTTCTGTCGGCTGAATCAGGGTATTGTCTACCTCCCAACCTTTTACCAAGCGAAACGCATTCCAGATTTTGTTTGTGAAATTTCTTCCTTGTTCAACCAATTTTTCATCATACAACAAATCGTTTCCGGCTGGCGAACTAAACAGCATTCCGGTGCGCACGGCATCGGCCCCATAAGTCGAAATTAATTCAAGAGGATCAGGCGAATTGCCGAGTGACTTCGACATCTTTCGTCCTTGCTTATCGCGCACGATACCTGTGAGGTATACATCTTCAAAGGGCTTTTTGTCCATGTATTCATAACCGGCAATAATCATTCGGGCTACCCAAAAGAAGAGAATTTCCGGTGCCGTTACTAGAACCTGGGTAGGATAGAAATATGCAAGTTCTTTGTTTTTGGATACTAGAATTTTTCCTTTCTCGCTATCAAAGTATTCGTCTTTAAACCCTTTAAATACTTCGATCGGCCAAAGCCACGAGGAGGCCCAGGTGTCTAGTACATCTGAGTCTTGCCTGAGATCCTTTTCTGTAAGGGTCTTGCCAGATTTCTGAGACGCCACTTGGATGGCTTCTTCCAAAGTTTCAGCAACTACAAAATCATTTTCACCCTCCCCAAAATAGTAAGCAGGGATTCGATGGCCCCACCACAACTGTCTGGAGATACACCAGTCGCGAACATTTTCCATCCAATGACGGTATGTGTTCTTAAATTTAGCTGGATGAAGTTTTATCTCGTCCTCTTCAACGGCACGATAGGCTTTGTGCGAAATCTCCTTCATCTTAACAAACCACTGCAACGAAAGCTTAGGCTCAACTACCGTATTGGTTCTTTCCGATCTTCCTATGCGGGTGATAAATTCCTCTTCTTTGAGCAGATGACCCGCCTCGCGCAGATCTTTTACAATCTCTTTACGAACAAAAAAACGGTCTTTGCCAAAGAATTTGGGGATCTCGCATTTTTCATTGAGGGAACCATCATCATTAATTGTATCAATTACAGGTAACTGATGGCGTACCCCAATCTCATAGTCATTTACATCATGTGCGGGAGTTACTTTCAAACAACCAGTCCCGAATGTTTTATCAACATAATCATCTGCAATTACCGGAATCTCGCGATTGATAAATGGCACAAGTACTTTTTTACCAATCAGATTTTTATATCGTCCATCGGTTGGATTTACGGCTATCGCAACATCGCCCATAATAGTTTCAGGTCGCTGGGTTGCTATCACGATCCAATCGTCAGCAGTGTCTTTAATTTTATACCGGATTGAATAGAGAATTGACTTTTCTCCGTCTTCCTTATATAGAACCTCTTCGTTGGATAAAGCGGTCTTGGCTTCACAATCCCAATTGATCATGCGCAGTCCACGATAGATATATCCTTTCTTATGCAAATCAACGAACACGCGGATCACGGCTTTGTAATAATCGGGATCCATTGTAAAGGAAGTTCGTTCCCAATCACAAGAGGCTCCTAATTTTTTTAACTGCTCCAGAATTATACCACCATACTTTTCTTTCCACTCCCACGCATATTTCAAAAACTCATCCCTCGTCAGGTCAGATTTTTTAATTCCTTTTTCTCTTAACATGGCAACCACCCGGGCTTCTGTAGCAATAGAGGCGTGGTCTGTTCCAGGCACCCAGCACGCTTCTTTTCCTTCCATGCGGGCTTTTCGAATCAACACATCCTGAATGGTATTATTAAGCATGTGCCCCATGTGGAGTACCCCGGTTACATTGGGTGGAGGAATGACGATACAATAGGGCTCCTTAGCGGGATTAGCCTCCGCATGAAAGAAACCCTGCTTCAGCCAGTATTGATACCACTTGTCTTCAATTTCTGAGGGATCGTATTTCGTGGAAAGTGCCATAAATGAGGAAAATGACTTAATAAGAGGGCAAAAATAGGAAAAGGTTAGCTATGTGGTGAGTTAAACTTTTTGAAATCGGGTGGGTTATGATAATTTGTAGTTTAGTACGTCAAAATAGAATTAGATGGAGACACAAGCATCAGCCGAAAGTTTTAAAACAGATCATATTGAATGGAAGCAATTGTGGAGTCTGGCAGCTCTCTATGGCTCGATTGTGATTGGGTGGATAGCCTATCACAACTACCAGCCTAAATTACTTGTCCAGTTTGATTTTACAGAATATACATTCTTGCTGATCATCATCCAGGGAATAATTCTTTTCATTACCCCGCCAATAGCCGGTAAGATTGGCGATCGTTTCCGCTTCAAGCAAGGCCATCGGATTCCTATCATTTCATCGGGGATCAGTTTTGCAGCAATGATTTTCATGGCCGTAGCATTTACCCTGCTGGGTAATCCAACGGAAACTTTTCGCTGGATTTTGCCTTTGCTAATTGTTTTATGGCTAGTGGCTATGAGCATTTTCACCAGCCCTGCCTTATCAACGCTTGAGTTGTTTACACCGATTGATAAACTGCCACGGGCTATGGCTATCCTTACTATTGTTGCCAATCTAATTTATTCATTGGAGCCTGTGATTGTTGATTTGATCGATTATGTAGGAGCTCCGGTCACATTCATATTTGGTGGGGTTGCTGTTTTTGTTTCTGGCTATGCACTGAAAAAAAATTCACTTAGTCTTTTTAATAGTAATTCCTCGCGTCCGAAAACTGAGTTTAGATTTGATACGCAACGATCAGACTACAGCTATATCCTGTTTCTGGGTGTAGCCCTTGGACTTTCCACCACGTTACTTTTTAACTATTTCCCGGATATTCTGGAAAGAAATCTTGCTTCAGTTTTTGCTCTGGAGGGCAAGTGGTTTTTGGTCATTGTGCTGGTCCTTACAGCTTTGTTCTCCTTGCCAGTGAGTAACATCATTAATCAATATGGCACTCAAAAGTCTTTCTGGGTAAGTTGTGCTGTTAATGGAATCACTATTTTGATAATTTTCTTCACAGGTTCTGCATACCTGACGGTACTGGCTCTTGTAGTCTTCACCCTTTCGTTTACAGCACTTTCTATTAGCTCATTACCTTTGGCCATTGAAAGAGCCAATTACTTCGAAAAAGTTTTTTGTGTTGGAATTTTTTTTAGTGGAGTAGCTCTGCCAGACGGTATAGTAGAATCACTGCAGGCATTAGGGTTTTGATAGGATCATGATCAGGAACTCATCCGGATCCGCCACGATGACGGATATAGGTTATTAACCCGGTTGCCTAGCAGATTGACCCAACCTAAGGCATATCCATCGTACGTTACAAGGGCAAATCCCTTCTGACCTTCGCCAATCTGTAAACTTTCTTTTCTTAGATAAGACAAAGCCTGATCCGGAGTTAGATCAATAACTTGAAAATGTTTGCGGTTGAGGTGTGTGGAAAGCGCCATTGCATGTTCTGGAATCAGCTTATCATGTTTAACCTCGGCCACGGCTGTACCTTTACTTACCACGTGCAACTGATTCGAGATATAAGCCATTTCATCATACCACGCAGAGGGAATATGGATAAGTAAGTTATCCTGCCGGATCGTTTTAAAATACTCCGGATCGAGGGTCCACGTTTGAAGTTGATCGGAAATAGTTCTTGAGGCAAGGGAGAAATTTCTTCCAGGCCGGATTCTGATCTCTTGTTCCGAATCCAATTTTCGCATGACTGAAATAAAGAATCCTTCGCCCTCCACTTGGTGTGGATAAAACCGATATCCCAATACCTTACCTGATTTTACTTTTTTAATTTTCCATTCCGGCAGTATGTCGAGGTCAATAAATTCAACGGACTGGTTTTCAGCAAGCCAATGTAGGGTATCTTCATTTTCAGCATGATTGAACGTACAGGTACTGTAAATCAGCAAACCATTTTCTCTTAGTGCCGGCCAGACGTCATTAATAATTCTTCGCTGCCGGGTTGAACAGAGTACCACATGATCTTCCGACCATTCTTTTGATGCATCCGGATCTTTTCGGAATAACCCTTCGCCTGAACAAGGTGCGTCTACAACAATCACATCGAAAAATCCATTTAGCTTTTGAAATGCTTCGGGGTCGCTATTGGTAACAATAACATTAGCACAACCCCATTTCTGAATATTCTCAGCAAGTATTTGAGCCCGTGATCGGATCACCTCATTGGAAACCAAAAGTGAATTTCGATTAATGAGGCTTAATAAGTGAGTTGATTTTCCGCCTGGGGCTGCGCACAAATCAAGTACCCGCAACGGTTTGTCAAGTTCTGTTGATTGCTTAATTGCCTGTTCTAAAAACATTGAGCTGGCTTCCT
>DAOOCD010000039.1:0-22442 GCA_035408225.1 Cyclobacteriaceae bacterium
TGCAATTGATGACCTGACGCGCAACGAGAACGTAAACCCGGCTTTTGAAATCTATCAGGTGTTTGCCAAACGTTATAAGGAGCGGATGGATTATGTGATGAAGACCCTGATTCAACAGAATTTTGATTACTCGGTTGATGAGTATTATGAAACAGATCGCGATAAAGAAAATTGGGCGAATTCAAAAGAAGAGTTGAATGATGTGTGGAGAAAGATCATCAAAAGTCAGGCGCTCAGTTTGAAGTTAGCAGGTAAAAAGCCAGAAGAGATCACGGAAGCACTTAAAACACGCTACCAGCGATTTAGTAAGTCATTTACACAGTTTAATGCTGAGGATGTATTTACGATTTATATGAATTCCATTACGGAATCGTATGATCCCCACACCAACTATCTCTCACCAAAGCAATCTGATTTATTTAAGCAGCAGATGAGCCTTTCCTTGGAAGGAATCGGAGCCCAATTGCAAGCTGAAAACGACTACACAAAGATTGTAAAGATCTTACCGGGTGGGGATGCACAAAAATCCGGGAAAGTAAACGTGAATGACCTAATCATTGGAGTAGCGCAAGGCAAAGAGGGTGAGATGGTAGATGTAGTGGGTTGGAGATTGGATGATGTTGTTAAATTGATCAAGGGTCCTAAAGGGACTACGGTTCGCCTACTTATTCTGCCAGCCAAAACGGGAGTCAACGGTCCATCGCAAGAAGTTGTATTGGTACGCGATAAAATTAAATTAGAGGATCAGGCTGCCAAAAAGGAAGTTATTAATTATCAGCTTCAAGGCCGGGCTGTTAAGTTGGGAGTTATTTCATTACCAAGTTTCTACATGGACTATGATGCTTACCAAAAAGGAGATCCCAACTACAAGAGTACCACGCGCGATGTAAAGCGACTTATTGGTGAATTGAAAGCAGAGGGTGTTGAAGGAATTGTGATGGACTTAAGAAATAATGGGGGTGGTTCATTGCCTGAGGCTGTAGATCTTACAGGTCTTTTTATTAAGGATGGTCCTGTCGTTCAGGTAAAGAATTCATCAAGTAAAGTGGAAGTATTACCCGATGATGACAAAGAAATATTTTATACCGGTCCGCTGGTTGTACTAACGAACCGCTTCAGCGCTTCGGCATCAGAAATCTTTGCCGGTGCCATTCAGGACTACCAGCGAGGAGTGGTTGCAGGCGAGTCAACTTTTGGAAAAGGAACTGTGCAAACTGTTCTGGATTTGAATAGGTTTATTAATGAGAAGGAGCCTGTTGGAGAATTAAAATTAACTTTTCAGAAGTTTTACCGGGTAACCGGAAGCAGTACACAACACAAAGGCGTACTTCCTGATGTATATTTTCCTTCTGCATTTGATCCAGAGCAGTATGGCGAAAGTGCAAGCCCCAGTGCATTACCCTGGGATGTAATTAAGCCAGCCAATTTTCAAAAAGTTACTGATGTCAATGATAAAGTTATTACCAGCTTGAACAAGTCATATCTGGAAAGGACAAAGTTCGATGTGAGTCTTAAGAAATACATGGTTGAGACCGAAGACCTTAAGAAAAACTTGTCCCAAACTAAAATATCCCTAAATGAAGCAAAGCGCAAAGCGGAAATAGCCGAGGACGAGAAGAAGAAAGCAGACGAGAAACTGGATACCAAGATTACTTCCAAAGAGGGTTTACCAGCAGATGACCTGCAGAACCTGAAAGATGAATATCTCCGCGAGGGCCTATTGATATTAGGGGATCTGGTGACTAAGCGGTTTGGTTAACCTTACTTGCTAACTTTGATCGGGGAAAGTGTGTAGCCTTTTGATTGCAGAAGAGTTAAAAGTCCCCGGCTTCCTTCCAGGTGTGAAACCCCTACTGAGATAAAGGCCACGTTTTCTTTCACCATTCTTTCAATTTTAGGCAGCCACTCTTCATTACGCTTAAAGTAGAATTCTTCAATAAACTGTTCGTTATTTTCGAAGGCGTGGAGCGTATACTTAAAGATCTCCTCCAGGTTACCTTGTGGATAATCTTGCATCAGTTTTCTATACTCTTCCTTCTGCTGATCAAAATTATTTACGCTATGCAACAATGCAGCTGACTGATCTTTAATAGAAAATGAATTTAGGGCCTGTGCTTCCCGATCCACTCCTTCCAGACTGTAGGTTTTAAGCTTATTCTTCTTGGCGTAACGAAGTAGTTCAATGTCATAAAACTTAACTGCTTCCCCTAAGGCTAACCTTGTCATCAAGATAGAGGTCGCCAGGGGTTTTAATTTAGCGTATTTAGTATCAAACTGTTTTCTTGGTATTTTAAACTCGCTTTCAAAAAAATCAGCAACCTTTTTATAATCTTCGGCCGATAAATGTGTCGCTAAAGATTCCCCCTTAGGGAAATGCAGCGCCTTGTTTAATTCATGTTGTGCGTGATGATCTACCTGGTCCTCAATAGCAAATAAATCGGCATGCAAGATGTTCTGAGTAGCTTCCTTAGGTAAGTAGTATTCTTTTTCGCCAATAAATTTGAGCGATCCAAACAAATAGGAAGGCTTGGTAATGCCGTTACCGCTTATCTCCCAAAGGATTGAAGATTCCTGAGCATTTAGGGTCGGTGAACAAAGAGCAATCAGAAAGCTAAAAAGGACGAATTTTTTCATGGGCTAATTTTTGCCTAACAAATAAAAGAGAATTGCCTGTAAAAAAGAAGGAACCCAATCATTTAGCAGAAATGACATCTTTTTTTTCTCTATTTTACAAGCCAAATAGTATAGTTTTTATTCCTGTAACTGCTTTTTACGGCCAATGAGTGAAGAGTTATTAAAAGCCATAGTTCAGCTTTTTGCCATCGTGGCGAAAGAAAGAATTACCGAGGATGAAAGAGCTAATATTAAGGAATTCTTATCCCTCCATCTCAATCAGGAGGCCACCCGCTACTACCTAAGTTTATTTGACGATTTCTGCAAGGCCAATAAAAGGCTTATTGAACCAAGTTTGAATGTGGATGAAGCCACCTTGGAATTTGTAGATGATTGGTCGCAGATAATTCAAATTGCTAAAAAGGTAAACCAGGCTTTAACCATGCAGCAGAAAGCCGTGCTCTCTATTAAGATTATTGAGCTATGCTATGCTGATGGCGAACTTTCAGAAAGACAAAGTAACCTGATTTACTATATCGGGGAAGCCCTTAAAATTCCGCAGCGGGATGTTAAGGCCATGACAACGTTTGTCATGGGGCAGGATATTGAAGAACTGGCTTCCAGGAATATTTTAGTGATTGATGAGGGGTCAGGTGGGGACGATTTTCCAGGACCTCGTATTACCGCCCGGGATCTTACAGGGCTTATTGCCATTTTGCGGTTACAGGATATCGAAACGTACCTCATCAAATACCTGGGTATAACTCCGCTATACCTTAATAGCGTTCCGTTAAAAAGCCGCAAGATTGATGTGTTTGCCACCGGAAGTTCTATTAGGGGGCCAAAGATTGAACCAATCTATTACTCGGATATTGTAGGAAAGTTTTTACAAGAGGAGAGTGATACGGATATCTCGTTTATTGCTGAACATATCTTTTATCATTTCAAAAGCGGTAAGGCTGGATTACAAAACATCAATGTTGCAGAGACCGGTGGAAAACTTATTGGATTGATGGGAGCGAGCGGCTCGGGTAAATCAACACTGCTGAGTGTACTCAATGGATCAGAAACCCCGTCAAGTGGTCGGGTTTTAATCAATGGAATTGACATTCATAAGGAACCTCATAAAGTAGAAGGTATTGTTGGCTTTATTCCTCAGGATGATTTACTGATTGAAAACCTTACCGTATTCGAAAACTTATACTATTCAGCCCGGTTGTGTTTTGGTCATTACAGCATTGAGAAAATTTCCGAATTGGTTGAAAGGGTTTTGCTTAGCCTTGGCCTCTCAGAGATTCGAAACTTAAAAGTTGGGTCACCCCTTCAAAAAACAATAAGTGGCGGGCAGCGGAAGCGATTGAATATCGGATTAGAATTGCTACGTGAGCCTACCATTCTTTTTGTTGACGAACCTACTTCGGGACTTTCCTCGCGGGATTCGGAAAACATCATGGACTTGTTAAAGGAATTATCGCTGCGTGGCAAAATGATTTTCGTTGTTATCCACCAACCTTCCTCCGATATTTTTAAAATGTTTGACACCCTGATCATTCTTGATGTGGGTGGATTCCAGATCTATTATGGTAACCCAGTGGAGTCTGTAAATTATTTTCAGGAAATCATCAATGCAGCCAATAAAACCCCGGGGGCTTGTCCGGAATGCGGTAACATAAATCCCGAACAGATTTTTAATATTATTGAGACACGCGTGGTGAATGAGTTTGGACGGTTTACTCATACCCGAAAAATTTCACCCGGCCAATGGTATCAATACTTCAAACAAAAGATTAAAATCTCTAAGGTTACCGAGGTTCATGATCCGTTGCCCATCGTTCAAAAAATCCCCAATTGGTTTAAACAGTTATGGATTTTCGGCATCCGCGATGTGTTATCTAAGTTAGCGAATAAACAATATATGGTGACCATGCTATTGATGCCACCTGTGTTGTCGTTTTTCATAGCCTACTTTGTTAAGTATTTTGACTTTTTAGGCATAGAGAATCCAAAGTATACATTTTTTCATAACAGCAACATACCGGTCTACTTCTTCATGAGTGTTGTTGTGGCACTCTTTATTGGTCTTATTATTAGCGCTGAAGAAATTTTTAGCGATCGCAAGATTTTGAAACGGGAGCGATATTTGAATTTAAGCAGTAGCAGTTATCTCATTTCAAAGATTTTGATTCTCTTTAGCTTGTCGGCAATTCAAACTTTAACTTATATTTTAGTTGGTAACTGGATTTTGGAAATTCCTTTAACGGAAATCCGTTATTGGCTTATTCTTTTTTCCTGCTCTTGTTTTTCCAATGTATTGGGATTGAATATTTCGTCCGCGTTTGATTCTGCAGTTACTATTTATATTTTAATTCCCCTGCTTATTATTCCCCAATTACTTCTTAGCGGGGTGGTAATCGACTTTGATAAATTTAACCCGAACGTTGGAACCCCAAAGGGAATTCCTGTAATGGGTGAAATTATGGCCTCACGATGGGCTTTCGAAGCCTTTATGGTAACTCAGTTTAAAGACAATCCCTACCAAAAACAATTCTATAAGCTCGATCAGAAAGCCGCCCTGGCTAAGTATAAAAACTTATACTACATACCTAAACTTAGATCTCACCTCGCATTGGTGATTAATAATCAACGAAGGTGGCGAGACAAATCGGAAAGTAATCCGGTTAAAAAATCGCTGGATTTATTGCGTTCAGAAATTAAGCAAGAATTATCGAGTGTGGGTGAAAATCGTTTTCCGTATTTGGAAAAATTACAGATTGGTAAATTTGATTCAGTGACTTATTATAAGACCGATACTTTTTTGATCAAACTAAATAAATACTATACGATCAGGGAGCATAACGCAACCGAAGCAAAGGATTCCATAATCAGGCAATTAACCAATACCCCGGAAAAGCTGGAATTATTTGACCAAAGTCGAATGAGGTTTGTGAATGAAGCGGTGAACGATTGGGTAACAAATTCAAATGATCCGATGCGGATTGTGGAGTGGAAAGGGGAATTAATTCAGAAGCTTTCACCTATCTATTTTGATGATCATCGGCCAAGTAATCCTTTAGACTTCAGAGCGAATTTTTATGTTCCCACCAAATACTTTGCGGGTAAGAAATTCGACACCTTGTCCTTTAATATCTCATTCATCTGGTTTATTACTATACTTTTATATATCGCACTTTACTTCCAACTCTTTAAGAAACTGGTTAATAGTTTGGAGACATATAGAAAATACAGAGGTAAAGATTGAGATTAGCAGTTCTTTCTTAATTTTAAGCCTTAATTATATACTACTATGAAGTTTAAGATTTTAATTGTCCTTGCTGCATGGGCCATTGGTTTTACATCATGTTCCACTAAGGAAAAAGGCGGGGAAGAAGTCGAGGCAACCACTACTGAGGCTGACCCTAATGAATGGCCAGAATTGGACTCGTTCCATATGATCATGGCCGAAGCATTTCACCCCTATAAGGATTCAACCAATCTCGAGCCCGTTAAACGATTGGCTGAAGAAATGGCATTAGAAGCAGACAAATGGGCCGCTACCTCTTTACCAGAGAAGGTAAACACGGATGCTGTTAAAGATCAACTCAATCAACTCAAGACTGACACACGCTCATTGGCTGATAAAATTAAAGGAGGCGCAAGCGATGAAGAGATTGGCACTTCCTTAAAAGCACTTCATGACAGCTTTCATGGAATTATGGAAGCCTGGAATGGGAGTGGTGAGAAACATGAACACCAGCATTAATCGTTAAGAATTAATTTGAGACGGAGGATTTATTCCTCCGTTTTTATTTATGCTGAAGATAGCCTGGGCGCCTGAATATGTATTATCGCTTCCATCCAATCATCGGTTTCCGATGAGTAAGTATGAAGTGCTTCCACAGCAGCTATTGCATGAAGGGACTATAACCGAGGGCAATATTTTTCATCCTGCGCCATTGGATGAAAAGTGGATCCTGGTTACCCATGATCAGGACTATTGGAGAAGGCTGTCAGCGCTTACCTTGACACCCCAGGAAATCAGACGGACTGGGTTTCCGCTAACAAAGGAACTCGTGCAACGAGAGATTACTATTGCCAATGGAACACTGCAGTGTACAATGTATGCTCGTAAGTATGGTATAGCCATGAACATTGCCGGTGGAACTCACCACGCGTTTACCGACCGGGGCGAAGGCTTTTGCCTGTTGAATGATATTGCCATCGCAGCAAACTACTTACTGTTCGAAAGGCTTGCCAGTAAAATTCTGGTGGTTGATCTGGATGTACATCAGGGAAATGGCACGGCCCAGATTTTTAAAAACGAAAATCGGGTCTTCACCTTCAGCATGCACGGTGCAAATAACTATCCGCTCATCAAAGAGCATTCGGATCTTGATATCGGACTGAAAGATTACACAACAGATGATTTTTATCTGACAACACTTGATATAAATCTTAGGAATTTGATTCAACAAGTAGAACCGGATTTTATATTTTATCAAAGTGGCGTTGATATTTTGGAAACAGACAAATTGGGCCGTCTGAGTATAACCCGGGAAGGGTGTAAGCAACGCGACCGGTTGGTTTTGAAGACAGCGCATGATAACAAAATTCCCATTGTGGCCAGCATGGGGGGCGGCTATTCACCGGATTTCCGCGACATCATTGAAGCGCATGCTAATACCTACCGGTTAGCGCAACAGATTTTCTTTTAACCGGTAGTTTGCACAAGTTCATTTTCGATTAACTTTCCTGAAAGTATAAGCATGCAAGCAACCGTAATAACGAAGGAAGAGAAGAGTACACTTTGGTCCGTGATCATGGCCTCCTCCGTGGGCACCCTTATCGAGTGGTACGATTTCTATATTTTCGGAAGTCTAGCAACCATTCTATCACAACAGTTCTTTCCACAAACAAATCCAACGGCTGCATTTCTTTCTACATTGGCAACCTTCGCGGCAGGCTTTATTGTTAGACCTTTCGGAGCAATAGTATTTGGGCGATTGGGTGACCTGGTGGGAAGAAAGTACACATTCATGGTTACACTCATAATTATGGGTGGTTCTACATTTGCCATTGGTTTAATTCCCGGGTATCAAACGATTGGAATTGCGGCCCCCATTCTGGTACTGATACTCCGATTACTGCAAGGCCTTGCCCTTGGTGGAGAATATGGAGGCGCAGCTACCTATGTGGCCGAGCATGCACCGGCAGCCCGCAGAGGGTACTATACAAGTTATATTCAAACTACAGCTACACTTGGTCTCTTCGTTTCCATTGGGGTGATTCTTGCTGTGAGACATTGGATAGGGGTAGAGCAATTTGCTGTATGGGGCTGGCGGGTTCCCTTTCTTGTTTCTGCTTTGCTGGTAGGGATCTCCATTTACATCCGGTTGCGAATGCAGGAGTCTCCCATGTTCAAGAAGATAAAGGCCGAGGGAAAGATTTCTAAAAATCCAATCAAGGAGAGTTTCGGTAAAAAGGAAAACCTGATCATGGTGTTGATTGCGTTGTTTGGTGCAACTGCCGGACAAGGAGTGGTGTGGTATACCGGGCAATTTTACGCTATGACTTTTATTGAGAAAACCTGCCAGGTAGAGTTTGTACAAACCCGTGACATCATTGCGATCGCCTTGTTAATCGGAACGCCATTCTTTATTGTCTTCGGAGCGTGGTCGGATCGGGTTGGCCGTAAATACATCATGATGTCCGGACTTATTTTAGCGGTTTTTCTCTACATGCCCATCTATAAGAAAATGTATTCCCTCACCGATACAACAACCAAAGTTGAATTGACGAGTGAGAAGTCGATTGAACGTAAGCAAGCAATCGGTGCTGGCGGAGATACAACGTATACAGTTAAAACAGTTCGCATTTTTGCCGATCATACAATTAAGACCGAGACCAGCAAACTGAAACCCGATGATAAAACAATCATCGAATCAAAAAGTGAAGTTTTTTTAGCAGGTGATAATTACTGGTTAATGATTGGCCTTGTGGTTGTGCAGGTGTTGTTGGTTACCATGGTCTATGGTCCAATAGCTGCATTCCTGGTAGAATTATTTCCTACCCGTATCAGGTACACTTCTATGTCATTGCCATACCACATAGGTAATGGAATCTTTGGCGGTCTTACACCATTTATTGCTACCTCAATGTATGAATCAAGTAAAACCAGTAATTCTCCGGCCGGAGATCCCTTTGCTGGCTTATGGTATCCGATTATTGTAGCAGCAATCACGTTTGTTATCGGAATGATATTCCTCAGCAACAAGAAGCGAGGTGAGGTTATGGAATAACGTCTGATCCCGATGGCCAAAAAATCGCAATGGACACAAGTGGGCAAGCGAAAATTGGAGTTATCCAATCTCGAAAAAGTCCTGTTTCCTGACGATGGTATTACCAAAGCCGAAGTAATCGAATATTACTTAAAAATTGCGCCCACGCTTTTGCAGCATGTAAAAGGTCGTGCGCTTACGCTGATTCGTTTTCCGGATGGTGTGGGGGGAGAAAGTTTTTATCAAAAGAACCGGCCTGAGTGGGCACCCGATTGGATTGAATTTGTAAAGCTGGGGAAAGAAGAAAAGAAGGATTACATCCTTGCCACGGAACCAGCTTCGCTTGTATGGCTCGCCAACCTCGCTGCGCTTGAATTGCATCAGCTCCACAGTCGCAAGCCCGACTTCGAGCATCCCGATTATATGGTGTTTGATCTAGATCCCCCGGAAGGGTACGATTTCTCGAAAGTAGTTTCCCTTGCACTGGATTTGAAATCTTTTATTGAATCATTTGGATACACTTGCTTCGCTAAAACTACCGGGGGCAAGGGAATTCATATTTGTTGCCCTATTGAACCTCAATGGGATTTTCATACTGTGTTCGAAGCGGCTCAAAACATTGCCCAACCCTATACCGAACGAAATGTTCGTGAAACAACCCTCCAGATAAAAAAAGAAGCCCGTAAAGGCCGCGTGTTGATTGACATCTTTAGAATCCGGTCCGGTCAAAGTATCGTCTCGCCTTACAGTTTGCGCGGAAGAAAGGGCGCACCGGTTTCGATGCCACTTTCGTGGGATGAAATTGCCGCACTGAAAAGCCCACTCGAGTATACCATCAACAACGCAGTAGATAAGGTAGTGCAGGATGGTGATGCCTGGGAGGGAATGGATGCCTATGCGGTAGAGTTGCATACGCATCGAAAAGCAAAAGCGGTGAAAGCGAAAAAACTTCCGGTGTCAAAGAAGCATAAAACTCCAGAGCAGTTAGAATCTTATGAGCAGAAGCGTGACTTTAAAAAAACACCAGAACCCGAAGCCCGGATTATTGAAGGTAGCGGAACCAGTTTTGTTGTGCACCGGCATCATGCTTCGCATCTTCATTATGATTTACGATTAGAGCAGGATGGCGTATTAAAATCGTGGGCCGTGCCTCGGGGCTTGCCTCCGCATCCCGGAGTTAAACGATTGGCAGTGCAAACCGAAGATCACCCGATGAAGTACCTGACGTTTGACGGAGTTATTCCGAAAGGTCAGTATGGCGCGGGCGAAATGTGGATTTATGCGTTAGGTAAATATCAGATCACAAAAGACAAGAAAGATGGATTTTATTTTCGGTTGAGTAGCAAAGAAGTTAATGGGGAGTATCGCATCTATAAAATAAAAGCAAAGGAGTGGTTGTTTGAGCGTGTGGATATGCCCCAGGTAAATTATTTGCAGGATGAAATTGAGCCGATGCTTTCAGGATCTGCCCTTAAGCCTCCGGTGGGAGATAACTTCATTCATGAAATAAAGTGGGATGGCATCCGTGCGCTGATTGCCGTAGAGGATGGTCAGGTGCGAATCCGAACGCGAAACCAGAATGATGTAACTAAACAATTTCCGGAGTTAACGGTGGCCGACAAATCCTTTCGCGCTACGTGCGGACTTTTTGATGCCGAGATTGTTTGTCTTGATAAAAGCGGTAAGGCTGATTTTAAAAAAGTGATTCATCGGTTAATGAGCACGGGCGAAACCACCATTCAAAAGAATGCAAAGACCAGCCCTGTGTATTGCTACATCTTTGATTGCTTGTACATGGATGGGCGAAGTTTGATTCATGAACCCTTGGTAAAGCGGAGAGAGTGGTTGAAGGATGCAATTAAATCGGATACCCCTTACCGCATCAGCGAAGCGGTAGAGGATGGGGACGCTTTGTTCGAAGCGGCTCGTGAACATGAACTGGAGGGCATTATCTCAAAAGATAAATCGGGTAAGTATTTACCAGGCAAGCGATCAGATCTTTGGTTAAAAGTTAAAGTACGCAATACCCGTGAGTGCGTTATTCTCGGTTATAATCCCGGCAAGGGCGAACGCAGTGTTACGTTTGGCGGGTTGCATATTGCCGAGCGCGATGGCGACACGTTTCTATATCGGGGAAAAGTAGGCACCGGCTTTGATGATGCCACGATCAAAGAGATTTTCAGGCTGATAAAAGCGCTAAAGGAAATCAAAAAGCCGATAGCTGATAAAGTAATGGACGAAAAGATCAGTAAATGGATCGAGCCGAAGCTGATTGCTGAGATTAGTTATGCTATGATCACCAAAGATCAACAATTTCGCGAGCCCGTGTTTGTGAGGTTGAGGCCCGATTTGACGTAAGCCAACCATTTAGTAATTTTATTCTCTCACATTTCATAAAAATGTCTTTTAGTAAAATTCTAAAACGCGAACTAGAAGTTGCCTTTTCTAAGCAATCGCAGCCGGTATGGTTTAGAATCCTAAAGTATATCCTGTTGGGTTTTATACTTTATTTTTTTTGGGGAAGTCAAACCCTTTGGATCATTTTGATAATCCTGGTTGTGTTAGCCATGATAATGCATTTTTGGTATCGGTATAAAACCCGGGGCTGGACAAAAAGCTATGGCATGTGGAAGCATGACAAGGCAAATCAGGATTAAAATTCTTCTTTTTAAATTAGCTCAGCTCGTTATTCGATTCCGGTAATTCCCGTTTAACCTGTAATAGGTTGCCTTCATCGATCACGGCCGCATTTCCTTGCTGAATTTCAAGGTTTACTTACTGCCTCCGGTATACAGGCTATAAAATAGCGGGTATGAAGCGATCCATGATCATGATCTTAGTTGGGCTCTTGTATGTTGGCATAACAGAAACAGTAGCGCAAAAATTTAAAAACAAGAATAAACCTACTTGTGAGGGCAACAGCTATTCATCTGAAATCATCAGCAGGGATGTAATTTCTGAAACCTGCGTTGAGTATGAAGTCAAAGTATCGTACGATGGCACTCGCGCTTTCGGCTTATCCCATTTTACGCTGGCCATTCCTTGTGGGGAAGTGAAAAACATTAGCAACTCTGAAAACTGGAAACAGGTTTTTGGCAAAGATCCCACTACGGGGGTCTATGGACTTAAGATAGACGACATCAATGGCTTTGGCGAGAAAGGGGCCGATAGTTTCATCATTAAGTTTACCTGGTGCTCTGATAGTTCATGCGAAAAAGAACTGGGTGTCGTATCCTACAAAGCTGGCCTATGTATAGATTATGATACATTAACATTTGATTATAACGATGATGGGAATGGAGACGGTGGAGATGACAATGGTGGTGACGATAACGGTGGGGGTGATGAGGATGGGGGAGACGATGAGAATCCAGGTGATTCAACAAGCACATGCTCTACACTGGCAGCTCAGGTTCAAAAAGTAAACGCACTTTGTGCGGGTAGCAACAGCGGTCAACTGCAAGTGATCATTCAGGATGGAACCGAGCCTTATACCTATCGATGGATTACTGGTGAAACTACATCAGTCATTCAGAATTTAATTCCGGGTAATTATGCGGTTACCATCACCGATGCAAACAGTAACACCCTTACACTTTCCGAAACGATTAGCGCACCAGAAGCAATTACGATTACGGAGTCAGTTATACATCCATCTTGTTCGGGAAGCATCAATGGATCTATTGACGTAACGATTACCGGAGGGACCGGAGCCTATATCGTAACTTGGAGCAATGGATCAACAGA
This sequence comes from Cyclobacteriaceae bacterium, assembly GCA_035408225.1. Classification (GTDB taxonomy): domain Bacteria; phylum Bacteroidota; class Bacteroidia; order Cytophagales; family Cyclobacteriaceae; genus ELB16-189. Next base: position 12,636 of record DAOOCD010000039.1, read on the forward strand.
ACAAGATCTTACGAACCTGGCGAGTGGTGCTTATGCAATTACAGTTACCGATGCAGCAGGGTGTGTAATACAAAAAACAATTACCCTGAATAATACAACATCGCTGGTCGTTGGTGTTACTTTTACGCATCCCACGTGTACCCAAAATAACGGCATCATTAATATTACACCCAGTGGTGGTGTAGCTCCTTACACCTATTTATGGAGTACCGGAGCTACGACCGAGGATCTTCAAAACGGAAGTGCCGGAACCTATTCGGTTAAGATTACAGATGCCATAGGTTGTTCCATTGATAAAGTTTATGCCCTTCGTATAGTCAGTCCGATATTACTTACCTATGTGGTAACACCTACTACGTGTGTGGACAGTGGCGTGGGAGCTGTTAGCCTTATGGTAACAGGTGGGACAGCGCCATATACCTATCTATGGCAAGATGGTGCAACCACAAAAGATCGCAGCGGATTAAAAGCGGCCCTATACAAAGTTACGGTTACCGATGCCGTGGGTTGTACCGCATCTACAAACATCAGTGTATTTAAAAAAACATTTGAAGTTACCAGCCAGGTAGTAGAGGCCAAATGTTCCGGTGACCTCGGCTCGATAACGATTTCTCCGATGGATGGCATTTCTCCCTATACCTATTCATGGTCTACAGGCGATACGGATAATTCAGTTACGGAATTAGCAGCAGGCGTTTATTCTGTTACGATAACAGATGCCAGCGGGTGCAGCCGTACCATGGTGTATGTTTTAACTACCCCTTCAGCAATCACTGCAACCAGCGTTACAAGCAACGCTCAATGTAGCGCGGAAGGTGCTTATGCCATTGACCTGACCGTAAGTGGTGGAAAATCTCCTTACTCCTATGCCTGGTCGAATGGCGCCACCACGGAGGATCTCAACGGATTAAATTCAGGAACCTATACGGTTGCGATTAAAGATGCTAATGGCTGTACAACTACTCATGAAGTGGTTATCAATGCGACTACTTCAACATGGAGTTGTTTGATTAGTTCACCATCGGTTCAGGCAGTTTGTAAATCGGTGGGTAATATACTTTCAACCCCCGTGGCCGGTGCAACTACCTACCAATGGACTGTTGCCAGTACGGATAACAGTTGGAGTATTACGGCAGGAAGTACTACAAGCTCCGTTGTGTATACGGCTGGAAACGCGGGTAGCTCAGCCACCTTCACCCTTGCTATCACCTATGCAGGGTGCACGCAAACATGTACGTATAAAACGGCAACTAGTGGTTGTATTGAAAAGGATAATACAGGTGGCGGAGATCCCTCTACCGGTGATCCTTGCGCAACCGATAGTACCTCGGCACCAACCACAACTCCGGAACCGGTAGAAACAAAGCCAGTAGAATCTGCGGTAGAAGAGGAAGATCAAGAGCAGGAGGAAATCAAGCTTAACGTATGTGCTTATCCCAATCCTTTCATTGATCGCATTAAGTTTGAATGGACCGCTCCGGCTGATGACTATGTGCAGGTGGATATCTATGATGGATTGGGTAGAAAAGTCTGCGAGGTTTTCAGTGGCCAGGTGCGAAAAGGACAATCCTGTAAAGCCGACTGGATACCCAATGGGCAACAGGATAAGACCATATACTTCTATAAGTACAGATCCTCAAAGAAGGTAGAACAGGGCCGGTTGCTGAAGAGGTAATTGAAATAAATTCGCTTGCCTTTGCTGCTGTTACCTTAATAATTAATTCTGTCATTCCGGGCGAGTGAACAAATTGTAAATTTTAACTCATTTATCAACGAGACCCGGAATCCCGCAAGGGTTAGTCATAATAGTTTTCCATAGTTGGGATCCCGGATCGCGTATTTCAGTTTTCAGTTGTGGGTACACATTCGGTTAACTTGTCCGGGATGACAGCTCCGTAGAGAGTGTCACCTGAGGCACTCGAAGGGTAACATACAAGTTAACGTGTCGGGCATTTCATCAATTAAATCTAAGAAATCCCACCCTCCCGGTAACCTTTTTCCCCAATATGAGTATCATATTTCAAACCCGCATCGCATGTTTAAAAACTACCTCGCTATCTCCCTGCGCAACATCCGCCAAAATCCCCTCTACGCTTTTATCAACATCTTCAGTCTCGCCATCGGGTTGGCTGCGTGCCTTGTAATTTATTTGTTTATCACTGATGAGAGCAGCTTCGATGCCTTCCATGCTAAAAATGAATCCATATACCGGCTCGATGAAGTCCAGAATTTCCCCGGTACCAACGAACAAAAAGTAGCGCTGTCTATGCCCGGCATGGGTCCCGCTTTCCTTAAAGACTTTCCCGAGGTAGCAAACTTTACCCGCTTCGTTAACCGGGGCAATCAATTGGTGATAAAAGGAGAGAACCGGTTAATCATACCGTCCATTGCCTATGTAGATAGCACCTACCTCGAGATTTTTGATTTCGAGGTGTTACAGGGTGACCGTAATACCGCCCTCGATGAACCTTATGTCATGATGGTAACCGAAGAAACAGCTCTCAAATTTTTTCCGAGTGTAGATCAGGCCATGAACAACACACTCACGTGGCGCGACAAAGAATACAAGATCACCGGCATTTTAAAAGAGGTGCCCGAAAATTCACATATGCAATTCGATGCACTGGCATCGGTAGCCACCATTGTTACCGAAGACAACGAGTTCAACGACCGCTGGGGCGGCAATTCTCTTAACACCTACTTTGTGCTTCATCCCGGTACCGACATCCCAGCGCTGGAAAGCAAGTTTCCAGCCTTCATGTCGCGGCATATGGACGACCCCGATATTAATAAATTTTATAAACTCTACCTGCAGCCACTCAACCAGGTGCACCTTGAGTCTATTGATATTGAACATGATTATAACAACTACCGCAAGTTTAATGGCAGTTACCTTGATGTATTTTATGTAATCGCCTTGTTCATCCTGCTGATTGCTGCCGTGAACTTTATGAACCTAACTACAGCCCGCGCCTCACACCGATGGAAAGAAATTGGTGTGCGCAAAACGGTAGGCGCAAAGAAGCTGCAACTGTTCAGCCAGTTTATTTTTGAATCCGTGTTGCTGGCCTTGTTTGCATTGGTGTTGGCCGTGCTGCTCGATTTATTATTTGTGCCCTTGCTCAATAGTGTAATCGGCCGCCAGTTGTCGATGAATCTCTTCTTTGAAAACTATCTCAACATCCTGCTGGTGGTAGCGGCTACCCTCGTGCTCGGATTTCTCACTGGCATTTATCCGTCCTTTTACATGACTTCCTTCAATATGGCGCGTGTGTTGAAAGGAGGCGGTAAGGGAGAAGGTCGTTCACTGTTCCGCAGTGGACTGGTAGTTGTGCAGTTCGGCCTGGCATTGGCTATGATCGTAAGTACGCTGATTGTTGTACAACAATTGAGCTACATGAAGAATGCCGACATCGGGTTTAATAAAGACCAGATCATGCTGGTGGATATGAACCGCGAAGCCAACGAGAAATTTGAAACAATGAAACAGGAGTTGCTCAAAAACTCGCTGGTCAAGGGCGTTACGGCCAGCGGCCAGCGCCTCGGCAACAATTTTCACCAGTGGGGATTTAAAGTGAAGGCCGATACCGGGGTGATGGAGATAACACCCAGCAACGTAAACGTAGACTATGATTATCTGAAAGTGTATGGTATCCAACTAGCCGAGGGTAGAGATTTTTCTAAAGACAATGCCAGCGACAATGGCCGGTCTTTCATCATTAATGAGACTTTTGCTAAAGAACTGGGCCTGAAAGAAACCGTGGGCACTCCGGCCGGGCATGGCTGGTATCACAACGATTCGCTGGGCACTATCATTGGTGTGGTGAAAGACTTTAATTTCAATTCCCTGCATTACAAAGTGAATACGCTCGAGATGGTGGTTCACCCTGAATGGGGTTATGACGAACTCTCAGTAAAAATTGATGGCGCCCGCACAGAAGAAGCCATTGCGCTGGTGAAAGGGATCTGGGAGCAGCAGATCACCAGCTATCCGTTTGAGTATTCTTTCCTTGATCAGCACTTTGAAAAATTGTATCAATCCGATAAGCAGATGAGTGCAGTAGTTACCGTGATGGCCGGCCTGGCAATTTTAATTTCGTGTATGGGCTTGTTCGGACTGGCGGCCATTACCACCGAAAAGAAAACAAAGGAGATTGGCATCCGCAAAGCATTGGGTGCTAGCGAAACACAAATTACACTCCTCCTCTCGCGCAACTTTGCCTGGCTGATTGTACTGTCTTTCATTATTGTATGCCCGATCACGTATTATTTACTCTCGGGCTGGTTAGAGAATTTTGCCTACCGCATTGGCATCAATCCTTTCTTGTTTTTGCTCGGGGGCGCTATTGCCATGGCTATTGCGTTGCTCACCATTAGTTTCCATACGTTGCGATCTGCAAGGGCCAACCCTGTAAATGCATTACGGTATGAGTGATGCTTGTTTTTAAAAAAATAACTGGAAGCGCCTAAGTATTTTCTTACGCGCTTTTTATTTTTTGAAAAACCTAATAAAAATTGCAAGCCCGAAACCAGCTTGGATATGAGGGAGTGCTTATCTTGGTATCCATAATATGATATGACGAGTATCACGCAAAAATTCTTATGAACAATAGGACATCATACAATAGAATTGCAAAACAGTGGACAGATATTCGAAAAAATTCCTTTGTTAGCCGACTTGTTGTAGATTTTGCGGACAAAGTAATGCCAAACGGACATATTTTAGACATTGGATGTGGCTCAGGTCTTCCTTTAACAAAGTATTTAAGCCAAAGAGGCTTTAGGGTAACGGGTATTGATGCTGCTCAAGAAATGATTGCAATAGCAAAATCATCTTCTATCGAAAGGGCAGACTTTATCATTAGTGATTTTCTTGATTTTATTACTAAGGACAAGTTTGACGCTATTATTGCATGGGACTCACTTTGGCATTTTCCAAAGACTAAACAAAACAGTCTTTACCCTAAAATCGCAAGTATGTTGCGAGCTAACGGTTATTTTCTTTTTACCCATGGGAATGTAGATGGAGAACACATAGACACGATGATGGGTGAACCTTTTTATTATAGTGCCATATCACAACAAGACATATATCGACAACTCACCAAAAATGGTTTTGAAATTGATTATGCATTCAATGACTTTATAGAAAATAATTCTCACAGGGCATGTGTTGTTCTTGCGAAGAAACTCTGACAGACCTTCGCCTTGGTTGGTGTTGTGTGAAGGCAGGAGAGTGGCTCACCAACAAAGAAATTATCTCAACCATTCACCAGGTAAACAAAATATGAAACCAAGAATTACGGTCATAACATTAGGTGTAACAGACCTGGATAAATCAGTTGAATTTTATCAGCACGGCCTCGGATTCCCCACGCAAGGAATCATCGGTAAAGAATTTGAATACGGTGCAGTTGCATTCTTTGATTTGCAAAATGGTTTGAAGCTTGCCCTTTGGCCACGAAAAAGTATCTCCCACGACACCCTGATTCCACTGCAAAACACATCTGAAACAGAAATTACGATCGGTCATAATGTGGGTAGTAAAAAAGAAGTTGACGAGGTTATGGAGCAAGCGAAAAAGGCCGGGGCAAAAATTATCAAACCTGCCGCTGAAACCTTCTGGGGTGGCTATGCTGGTTATTTTCAAGACCCGGATGGACATGTATGGGAAGCAGTCTGGAATCCTCAAATTGAACTTGTTGAGTAGTCGGAAAATTACAATCTTAAACTCCCCGCTTGTTGATGATGGGCATGTGCCTCATTGCATAGGCTCCACGAACAAGGAAGATGAGAAACAATTGGAATAACAGTTTAAGTTGTAGTGTCATTCCGGGCGACTTCGCAGATGTAAATTTTAGCTCATCACATCAACGAGACCCGGAATCCCGCAAAGGTTTAATTATAAAAGTTTTCCATAGTTGAGATGTATTCGTATTCAGTGTCTCGATCGCCTTTGTTGGTGTGACAGCAGAAGAGTGGCTCACAAATAAAGATTTACCGCTTAAAACTATCCTCAAAACCGATCCTTCCGTTTCTATACCTACTGGTTTTATTGGCTTCACTATTATGACGTAACCTTAAAATTGAGCTAAACAAGATCATGAAATTTACCGTCACACTTCTGGCCCTGTTGGTAAACAGCCTTCTCTTTGCACAGCAGCCTACCGTTCCCAAAATTGATCCCGCAAACTTTACGGTGGCTGGGCGACAGGTTTCGTATGCAGGTGAAGTCGCCCATTTAAATGCTAAAAACGGTGCGGGGTTTCTCTGGCTCAACAACTTTACCTTTACGAATGGTACCATCGAGCTGGACATAAAAGGTAAAAATACGCCCGGGCAGAGTTTTGTAGGCATGGCATTTCACGGGATGAATAATGAAACGTATGATGCCGTGTATTTCCGCCCGTTCAATTTTAAAAACCCCGAACGAAAATCACATGCTGTCCAATACATCTCTATCCCCACCTATGACTGGCCAACGCTGCGCGAGAAACATCCCGGTAAGTATGAAAACACGATCAATCCGGTGCCTGATAATGAAGAAGAATGGTTTCATGCCCGGATTGTAGTGAATTACCCGCATGTAAAAGTCTATGTCAATGGCTCAGCCCAACCTACCCTGGAAATAGATCAGCTTAGTAATACCAAGCAGGGTAACCTCGGGTTCTGGGTTGGCAACGGCTCGGAAGGCTGGTTCAGGAATTTAAAGATTACACAGAGTAAGTAATCCCACCGAGACTTAACAAGGAGACGTGGCTTCGGTCAAATACGAGTAAGCTTCAACCAAATTCCACCTTTGTTAGTGTGCGTGGACCAAGGGCTTTAGCTCCACCAACAAGCAAGTTGAGATGAGGATTGTTGGTAAAGAACACCAACAATGGCGGAAAAATCAGAGCCTGGGTGCGCATGCGCATTGTTTGAGTTGAGAGACATATCGCTTGGTGTCGTAGCCGGTTTATCTGTGATCATTGCCGGGCTGACTGGAATTGTAGCCGGGTTGTCTGGAAGCGCGTACGCATAGGTTGAGAAGAGAGACGGATCGGCTGGTATCGTAGCCGGTTTAGTTGAGATCGTTGCCGGACTGACTGGAATTGTAGCCGGGTTGTCTGGAAGCGCGTACGCATTGGTTGAGAAGAGAGACTGATCGGCTGGTATCATAGCCGGTTTAGTTGAGATCGAAGCCGGGCTGACTGGAATCGTAGTCGGGTTGCCTGGAAGCGCGTACGCATTGGTTGAGAAGAGAGACTGATCGGCTGGTATCATTGCCGGTTTAGCTGAATGTTGAACCTTCCTGAGATAGTCTACAATGGCACAGAGAGCCGATGCCAACACAAAGCGAAGGATCTAATCATGGAGCAGACAGGAATAATAGAACCTTGCAATTTTTTATTTTTCAGCAACTAGATGATAAACGGCTCGATCAGGATTTAAAAACAACACCTTATTTTGCTCAACATCGTAAACAAGCATAAAACACCTTTATGAAAAAAACTCTACTTCTTTTGGTTTGGCTTATCGCGGGCGCAGGCTATGCCCAGATCATGCCGCTTACGACAGAGCCCGATGGTGGAAACCGGAAGGCTTCGGTTTCCGAGCAAATCGGAATTGTAAAAATTGAAATCAATTACAGTCGGCCCGGTGTGAAAGGCCGGGAGGGCAAGATCTGGAATACACCAATTGCGCATTACGGGTTTGTGGATCAGGGGCATGGCACCAGCACAGCAGCTCCGTGGCGTGCCGGAGCGAATGAAAATACCACCCTTTCGTTTTCGCAACCTGTGAAGATTGAAGGCAAGGATTTGCCAGCCGGAAAATATGGTTTCTTTATTGCCCTGGGCGAAACAGAAAGCACCTTGATATTTTCGAAAATCAATACTTCATGGGGCAGTTTCTATTACGATGAAACCCAGGATGCTTTACGGGTTATGGTTAAGAATCAATCGCTCGACAAAAGCGTGGAATGGTTGAAGTATGATTTTACTGATCAAACCGAAAACAGTGTGCGGATTGTAATGTCCTGGGAGAAGCGCGCCATCCCGTTTACGGTAACAGCAGACACAAAAAAGTTACAGTTTGAAGCATTTAAAAACGATTTCAGGACGACAAGGCCATATTACGATTTCGTTGATGCGGTTTACTGGTGTGTGCGCAATAACTATGAATTGGAGCAGGCGCTGGCGTGGGCCGACCGGGCTATCTATTTCCGGGTGATGGGTGAAAAGAATTTCCGGACCCTCAGCGCTAAGGCTGCCGTGCTTGTCGCAATGAATCGCCCGCAGGAAGCCAACAAGGTAATGGAAGAGGCCTTGCCATTGGGTAACATGCTGGATCTTCATTTTTATGCAAGAACGTTGCAGTCGCAGCATCAACCGCAGGAAGCCTTTAAGGTTTTCAAGATCAATTATGATAGATATCCGAAGGAATATACTACTATCCTGGGCATGGGCCGGGGCTACTCAGCCCTCGGTGAATACAAAAAGGCGTTGCCTTTTATGAAGCAGGCATTACCGCTGGCTCCGGATGCTGCTAATAAAGCGCGTGTTGAAATCATGATTAAGAAACTGGAGGAAGGGAAGGACGCAAACTGATTTTACGGTACTCTTTCTTTTCATTGTTATCAGCCTCAGTTTGTCTAAGGCTACTTTTTTATGCCCCCGGCTTTGTTGATGTTGTGTGTGAGCAGTGCATTGGCTTCACCAACAAGTACGTTGAAGATTTGTTAGTGAAGCATTTGCTTCCTGATTGGGCCCGACCAATCCGCGCAAGGACCTCGCGTCCGCAGTGGCGAGAAGCATTGCTGTGAGAGAGAAGATTGAAAAAATTAAGCTACTTTTTGATCTTTTTCAGAGCGAAGTTTTCCAAATATCCGTAAGCATTGAGAAATTGATTTTTATCGTATTCACTCATCTCTGCGGAAGTTCCACCTTCAATACAATGCACTCCAAAACACAGGGACCTTGACCATCCGTCATTTACAACATTCATGCTCATATCGGAACGTATTTTGTCCACATTTAACTCATGCATCTTTTTCAATAGTTCATCGCGTTCGGATTTTGCGAGAGCAAAGGAAATTTTCATAGGTGCGTTTATGCTTGAATTTCTCAAATAGGTACAGGAGTCATAGGTAAAGGTTAGGTAGGTTGAACTACCATCCATACCGCCACTATGAGATAGGGATATGGTAAAATCTTTGGCCCATGTCTTGGGTAATTCAAAGGCAGGATCGCCTGACGATAAATGGGTGAGGATAGCGAAAACTGACAGCAAGGAGTTCATAAGATAAAAGTTTTATTCATGGTGTACTGCTAAGATGCAAAAATCAGAAGATTCCATAAAATACTAAGCTTTTTACATCGCTGGACATCCCTTGCTATTGCATCCAGCGCTGCTTCCAAAGTAAGCTTTGCGGTTGCGAATTTGAATCACCCCCTTTTCATTCAGGATGCGCATTACCCGAATCACTGTCTCTACCCGCAGGCCTGCCATCTCAGCTATTTGTTTCCGGGTGAGCCGAACCTGGTTGCACACGGCACAAACATGATCCTTCTTTTCATGCAGGTAGGTTAACAACGAGCCAATAATCTTTTCCGGATTATTGTTTGCGATCTCCTTTAACAGGAAAAATTTAAAGCGCAGTCGCTGGGTTAACAAATTCGAAAATGAAAAATGAATGCGGGGTTCATCCACCAACAATTTATGAAAGGCCTCTTTCGGAAGCCGCAAGATAAGTGATGACTTGTTGGCAATGGCCGTTGCTGCATAAACACCGTCATCAAACAAAGGAAGTTCTCCAATGGATTC
>DAOOCD010000040.1:0-22301 GCA_035408225.1 Cyclobacteriaceae bacterium
CCGATATTATTGAAAAACTGTGTTTCTTGTCATAAGCCAGGAGGAATTGGTCCGTTCAGCCTTCAAACATATGAGGAGGTGAAAGCAAAAGGAAATTTCATCGGTCATGTAACCAAAACTAAATACATGCCTCCCTGGAAGGCAGACCCTACTTATCAAACATTCCGAAACGAAAAAAAACTTGAACAATCCGAAATAGATTTGATCCAGAAGTGGATAGGTACAGGAATGGTCAAGGGGAAAAAGGTAAAATCGAAAAAGATATCTTCACCCCAGGAAGACCTAACCAAACCGGATCTTACCTTACCTATGCTTAACAGTTATCAACTGTCGGAAAAAGCTGAGGAGGACTTTCGTTTTTTTGTAGTACCAAGCAATCTTCCTTCTGATACTTATATCTCCGCAGTTGAATTTATTCCTGGCAACCGAAGGCAGGTTCATCATAGCCGCATCATGGTTGACTCTACACAGAAAATAAGAGGTATTGATGGCATGAGTGAACTGGATCCGGAGATAAAAAAATTTCAAACAATTCCGCTGGCTGATGAATTTCTTTATGGGTGGGTGCCAGGTAATACGAAGATTTTTTTTCCGCCCGGCACAGCAAAAAAATTAGCTAAGGGTTCGGACTTGATTTTGAATATTCACTATTCACCATCTTCTAAGCCTCAACAAGATAAATCGGTGATTAATCTGTACTTCGCCAAAACACCAATTACCAGAGAGGTGTATACCTTAACTCTTCGCGAAAATGATATCAGTAATCAACCTTTCTATATAGATGCTGAGCGGATGCCAACATTTCATATCAGTTATAAAGTAACGAGGGATATCTCTTTGGTATCTGTGATGCCGCATATGCATTTTATAGGGAAATCTTTCCTGGCGTATGCCATTACGCTTGAGGGTGAAAAGATACCTTTGATTAAAATTGATAATTGGGACTTTAATTGGCAAACCACCTATCAGTTTAAGAAGCTCCTTAAGATACCAGCCGGTTCACGAATTATTGTTGAAGCTAAGTATGATAATACAAGTGAGAATCCGGCCAACCCGAATAACCCTGCCAAGGATATTGGTTACGGATGGAATTCAACTGACGAGATGTGCAACATGGTAATCTACTTCATCGATTATAAAGAAGGGGATGAAGCAATCGAGTACTGATTAAACTTTGAGAATCTTGCCTTCAAGGGATTGCAATAATTCGGCAAGGCTAAAAAAACTCAAATCTTCATTACCCTTTGATAATGTCCAGATAAGTTTATGGTCTTTCTGGGCAACACTAACCTTTAACACAGCTGACGAATTTATTTCATACCCATTTCGCTCAAAAGCATTTTTCGTCCAGAGGTACTCGTAGCCATTTCCTTCCAAATGGATGTTAACTTTACGATAAGCTTCATGTCTTACCTTTCCGGTTTTCAAATCGAAGCCTTTAAACTGGAATATTTCATCGAAGGTGCCATCCAATACCAGGTCTTCTGGAATTCCTTGTAAGATTTTCCGATCTGGTGTAGCTAGCCAGATTCTATCAGCTGTTTGTAATGCCAGATCAAGTTCGTGAGTAGCTATTAATATAGTCTTGCCAGCGGTGCGTGAAAGGGTGCGTAGAATGTTCATGATCTCAACACGGTTATTAAGGTCCAGATGGGCTGTGGGTTCGTCCAGAAAGAGAATGGAAGTATTTTGAGCCAGCGCTTTGGCAAGCATGGCCATCTGAAGTTGGCCATCACTCAATTCATAAAGTCTTTTGTTAACCAGAGATTCTAAATGAACTTGGAGGATCGCATTATCAATGATTTCGTAATCCTTGGGTGATAACGAAATATCCCAATTCAAATAAGGATACCGACCGTATGTGACAAGATCATACACGGTCATCAGCGAGGATGTAATCCGATCGGTAAGTACCAATGCCACTGATTGATTATCTGGAAATTCGGCACTGCCTTGAAGTGGTTTCTGTAAACCGGCCAGTGTTTTAATGAGGGTTGTTTTGCCAATTCCATTGGAGCCCATGAAACAAACAAGTTCTCCGCTGTGTAAACTCAAATTAAGTTCCTCAAAAAGCGGAAAATCCTTTTTGTCCTTTATGTATCCTACCTCCAGGTTTGTAGTTCGAAGCGCTATGGTTTTTGGTTCAGACACTTATTCGTTTCGATTTAATCACCATCCAGATTACTACGGGAGCACCTATTAATGAGGTAACTGCATTGAGTGGAAGAATTTGAGTACTACCAGGAATTTGAGCAAGCATATCACAAAGCAGCAATAAGCTTGCTCCGCCTGCCATAACCGCAGGAATTAAAATCTTATGATTGGTAACCGGTATGATTAGTCTTACCAAATGTGGAACTGCTAATCCAACAAATGCAATAGGTCCGCAAAAAGCAGTTACGGCCCCGGTAAGGAGCCCGGTCGCGACAACAATCCAGAAACGCGAGCGACCCATATTTACTTGAAGACTGCGGGCATAATTTTCACCCAACAGCCAGCTGTTAAGTGATTTGATGGAACCATAACTGATCACAACGCCCGTAAAAACTACGATTGAGAGTACACTTAGTTCTTGCCAACCCGTGCCACCAACAGTGCCGAGTGTCCAGATCATGAAGGTCTGTAAATCATCTGCATGACTGGTAAACTGAAGAACACTTACTATCGATGAAGTTGCCGCACTGATCATCAACCCTATAATGAGGAGGGATGTGTTTTCTTTAACATACCTGGCAATAGAAATGATCAAAATGAAAACCATGGCCCCACCGATACTAGCGGCCAAAGCAATACTCCAGGGGTTTTGAAACACAACTGAACCCAAGCTGGGGTTAAGTTGACCCATTAGCAGTATTACAGCCACCAGCAAACTGGCACCTGAAGTAAGGCCTAGCACATCAGGTCCTGCCATCGGGTTTCTGAAGAGAGTTTGCATTAAGAGGCCTGCTGTTGCAAGAGCACTTCCTGCCAAAATACACGTGAGAGCTTTGGGAATCCTAAATTGCCAAAGAATGTCAGAGTAGGTTCCTTGTTCACTAAGAAGGCCGGAAAGTAGTTTCGAAAAAGGAATCTGAACGCTGCCTAAAGAGATATTTGAAATGAACAAAACAATCAAAATACCTGTCAATAGAATACCCTCTTTCCAAAAAGTTACTTGTCTCATTAAATCCATTCAGATATAGATTGGAAAAGTAAGACCTTTTTGAGCTTTGCTAAAATTACCTGGTAATCCTGCAAATATTACTTTGATAATTCAATTAGCAGAATATAATGAAGTGATCTGAAAATGAGATACTTACGTTATAGTTGGAAACAATCTTGAGGAGTAAATCTGTGATCCATCTTATTTTTTTGAAAGTCACACTTGGTAGCTAATGTTTAGTTCCTATCTTTGCAGTCCTTTTTGCGGTACAAAACCCGCAAAATGGGTTAAAAACAAGCAAAATAGGTTTCAACCATGCCTGGAATAATTGGACGTAAAGTAGGAATGACCAGCGTATTTGGCCCAGATGGCCAGAATATTGCGGTTACGGTCATCGAAGCAGGCCCGTGTGTTGTCACTCAGGTGAAAAATACTGAGACAGACGGATACAGGGCTGTGCAACTTTCTTTTGGAGAAAAGAAAGAGAAAAATACCCCCAAGCCGCTGGTTGGTCATTTCAAAAAAGCCAACACCAGCCCTAAGAGAGCCATTGTCGAGTTCAGAGATTTCCGCAAGGAGTTTGATGGCATGGTTGAGTTAGGCAAGGAAATCAATGTACAAGATGTATTTGCCGAAGGCGACTTCGTGGATGCAGTGGGTACTTCAAAGGGAAAAGGATTTCAGGGTGTGGTAAAGCGTTATGGCTTTAGCGGAGTAGGAGGTCAAACACACGGACAGCATAATCGCTTGCGTGCTCCTGGTTCTATGGGTAATGCGTCTTTCGCATCCCGTGTAATTAAGGGAAAGCGTTTGCCTGGTCGCATGGGAACCGATCGTGTTAAAACTACCAATCTTTTGGTGGTAAAGATTCTGGCCGACAAGAACTTGATTTTAGTAAGCGGCTCAGTTCCGGGTGCAAAGAATTCAACTATAATCCTGCAAAAGTAATGGACATAGCAGTTGTAAAATCCAGCGGTGAAAACACAGGCCGCAAAGTGAACCTCGCCAGTGAGGTTTTTGGTATTGAGCCTAATGACCATGCTATTTGGTTGGATGTTAAGAGCTTTTTGGCAAACCAACGCCAGGGAACACATAAGTCTAAGCAACGTAACGAGATCAGTGGATCATCCAAGAAGTTGAAGAAGCAGAAAGGTACTGGTGGTGCCCGTGCAGGTAACATTAAGAACCCTCAGTTCAAAGGGGGTGGTCGTGTTTTCGGACCTATTCCCCGTGATTATTCCTTCAAATTGAATAAGAAGGTTAAGGACCTGGCAAGAAAATCTGCTTTGACCTATAAGGCTAAAGATAACATGATTGCAGTAGTTGAGGACTTCAATTTCGAAGCTCCGAAGACCAAGCAGTTTATTAATCTGATTAAAGCACTTTCACTTCAGGATAAGAAGACTCTCTTCGTGCTTCCAGATGCTAATAAGAATGTTGTTCTCTCTGGAAGAAATATCCAAAACTCTAAAATCGTAACAGCCGATCAGATCAACACCTACGATGTAATGAATGCCGAGCAGGTGATTTTGGTTGAGAGTTCATTAACTAAGATTGATAACCTTTTAAATAAACAGTAAACCAATGAGCATTTTAAAACAACCCCTGGTTACTGAGAAAGTTTCTGCCTTGAATGAAAAAGGCAAGTACGGATTTATCGTAGATGGTGCCGCAAACAAGGTAGAGATTAAGAATGCCGTAGAGAAAATGTATGGCGTTAATGTGGAGCGGGTAAACACCATTAATGTGTTAGGTAAGTTCAAATCACGCTTTACCAAAGCAGGTGTATTATCAGGCCGCAAGCCTAGTTATAAGAAAGCCATTGTAACATTGGCTTCAGGAGAAGTAATTGATTTTTATAGCAACGTATAATTTTTAAGCGATGGCGTTGAAGAAACTTAGACCCGTAACTGCAGGCACCCGTCATCGGTTGTCACCCGGTTTCGAGGATATTACAGAGAGCAAACCAGAAAAATCGCTGGTGACAACTCTTAAGAAGACTGGTGGTCGCAACAATGTGGGCCGCATGACCATGCGCTATATTGGTGGTGGACACAAACAGAAGGTTCGTCTGATTGATTTCAAGCGCGACCGTTTCGGTATTCCAGCAGTTGTAAAATCTATTGAATACGATCCGGCAAGAACAGCTCGTATTGCCAAGTTATACTATGCTGATGGTGTTAAATCCTACATCATTGCCCCACAGGGCATTAAAGTAGGTCAAACCATTGTTTCAGGAAATGACATTGCCCCTGAAGTAGGTAATGCACTTCCTCTTTCTAAGATTCCTATTGGAACAATTGTTCATAATGTTGAAGTAAAGCCAGGACGTGGAGCCTCTATTGCACGCAGTGCTGGTTCATTTGTACAGTTGGTTGCCCGCGAGGCAGTTTATGCAACGTTAAAAATGCCTTCAGGTGAATTGCGTAATGTGTTGGTGAATTGCCTTGCTACGGTAGGCGCAGTTTCCAATGCCGAACATATGAACGAAAGTGTGGGTAAAGCAGGTCGCAGTCGTTGGAGAGGCGTTCGCCCTCGCACACGTGCTGTGGCGATGAACCCGGTTGATCACCCGATGGGTGGTGGTGAAGGCCGTGCTTCAGGTGGTCATCCAAGATCACGCAAAGGCTTATTGGCCAAGGGTAAGAAAACCCGTCACCCAAAGAAGTATTCTGATGGTTTAATCATTGCTAGAAGGAAAAAATAATTATGGGAAGGTCAATTAAAAAAGGTCCTTATTTAGATTCACGACTTGCCAAGAAGGTGCAGGTTATGGAACAGGCAGGAAAAAAATCTGTGATCAAAACCTGGTCACGTAGATCAACCATTACGCCTGATTGCATAGGCCATACGTTTGCTGTGCATAACGGAAACAAGTTCATACCAGTCTATGTAACAGAGAATATGGTAGGACATAAATTGGGCGAGTTTGCACCTACGCGCACGTTCAAAGGTCACTCAGGAAATAACAAAGCATAGGTATTAATTTTTAAGAATTCCTGATATGGAAACAATTAAAAAGAAGAAGAGATCGGTAGTAAAGAGGGAGAAAATTGAGGCTGTAAAAGAAGCTGCAAAAAAAGGTGCGGCAACCTCTTACCTCAAGAATGTTCCTTCATCACCCCGCAAGATGCGTTTGGTTGCTGATTTGATCCGTGGCGAACGGGTTAGCAAGGCATTGAACATATTAAAGTATGAAGCGCAACATGCTTCAGCTAAAATGGAAAAACTTCTTCTCTCGGCTATCAGCAGCTGGGAAGCTAAAAACAGCGATGTTAAGCTTGAAGAGGCTGATCTTTTTGTGAAAGAAGTATTTGTTGATGGTGGTCGGATATTGAAACGTTTGAGACCCGCTCCTCAAGGTCGTGCTCATCGTGTTAGAAAAAGATCAAACCATGTAACCTTAACAGTAGACCGCATGCCTGCGAAGGCTGATGTGGCCAAGTCAGAATCAAAAGAAACGAAAGAATAATGGGACAAAAGATTAACCCGGTAGGTTTCAGATTAGGCATTGTCCGTGGATGGGACTCCAGCTGGTTCGGTGGAAAGTCATTCTCTGATAAATTGGTTGAAGACCAGAAAATCAGAAAATATGTTGACGCTCGTATTCAAAAAGGCGGTATCGCCAAAGTGGTTATTGAGCGCACCCTGAAGAGAATAACCTTAACGATTCATACTGCTCGCCCTGGTGTGGTTATAGGCAAGGGTGGTAATGAAGTTGATAAAATCAAAGAAGAGCTGAAGAAGCTTACAAATAAGGATGTTCAGATAAACATTTACGAGATTAAGCGTCCTGAATTGGATGCCAGATTGGTAGGTGAATCTATCGCTCAGCAATTAGAAGCTAGAATTTCATACCGCAGGGCTATGAAACAAGCAATTGCCTCTACCATGCGCGTTGGTGCTGAGGGTATTAAAGTAAAATTGTCTGGCCGTTTGGCAGGTGCTGATATGGCGCGTACGGAACAATATAAAGAGGGAAGAATTCCTCTTCATACGTTGCGTGCGGATATTGACTATGCTATCTCCGAAGCACAAACTGTGTACGGAAAGATTGGTATTAAAGTATGGATCTTCAAAGGTGAGGTATATGGAAAGCGTGACCTATCTCCAAACGTGGGTATGGTAAGCAACACAGCGGGTGAAAATAAACCTGGCCAGGCTGGCGGTGGTGAAAGAAGAAGAGGTGCTGGTGACCGTGGTGGAAGAAGCGAACGTGCTCCAAGAGGAGAACAACGCGGAGGCGACAGAGGTGGAGAAAGAAAAGGAAGAAAATAATTCAGAACAGATAAAAGCAGTAAATCATGTTACAGCCTAAGCGGACGAAATTCAGGAAAATGCAAAAAGGGAAAGTGAAGGGATCGGCCACACGTGGTCATTCTATTGCTTTCGGGTCCTTCGCATTAAAGGCTCTTGAACCAGGTTGGATTACAGCCCGTCAATTAGAAGCTGCCCGTGTGGCGGTTACCCGTGCCATGAAGCGGGAAGGTCAGGTTTGGATTCGGATTTTTCCTGACAAGCCTATTACCCGCAAGCCTGCAGAGGTGCGTATGGGTAAAGGTAAAGGAGCTCCAGAATATTGGGTAGCAGTTATTAAGCCAGGTACCATCTTGTTTGAAGCGGGTGGAGTTACGATGGCTACAGCAAAAGAAGCTTTGGCTTTGGCTGATGGCAAACTTCCTATCAAGACGCGCTTTACAGTAAGAAGAGATTACGTAGAACAAGTAGCAAAATGAAAAACGCAGAAATAAAAGTATTGACTTTAGCGGAGCTTACCGAGAAAATTGGAAGCGAAGCAGAAGCCTTGCGCAAACTTAAATTCGCTCATCAGGTTTCGGCCATCGAAAACCCAATGAGAATTAAGGAAACACGCAGACTCATTGCCCGCCTGAAGACAGAATTGAAAGCAAAAGAAACTCAAAAATAATTTCTCATGGAGACGGCAAGAAACCTAAGGAAAGAAAGAATAGGAAAAGTGGTGAGCAATAAGATGACTAAGTCTATCACCATCGCTATCGACCGTAAGGTGAAGCACCCTATCTATGGTAAGTTCATGAACAAGACAACTAAGTTCATGGCCCATGATGAAAAAAATGAGGCAGGAATTGGAGATACCGTTCGTATTTCTGAAACACGCCCTTTGAGCAAGAACAAGAGATGGAGGTTGGTTGAAATTATCGAAAAAGCAAAGTAACCATGATACAAACAGAAAGCCGGCTTACCGTAGCTGATAATAGTGGAGCAAAGGAAGTTCTTTGCGTTCACGTATTAGGCGGCACTAAAAGAGCATCTGCCAGTGTAGGTGATAAAATTGTTGTTACTGTAAAGTCAGCAATCCCTACCAGTCAAATCAAAAAAGGAACTGTTTCTAAGGCGGTAATTGTACGTACCAAGAAGGAGATCAGAAGAAAGGACGGTTCTTATATTCGCTTTGAAGATAATGCAGCAGTATTATTAACTGCTCAAGACGAACCACGCGGCACACGTATTTTCGGTCCGGTTGCACGCGAGCTTAGAGAAAAGCAATTCATGAAAATTGTGTCATTGGCACCCGAAGTATTATAAGCTATGGAAAGGAAGTTTAACAAGCAGCCCAAACTGCACATTCGCAAAGGAGATACTGTTGTAATCCTGGCGGGTAACGACAAGAAAAAGACGGGTAAGGTTCTGGAAGTAATTTCCGATAAGAACCGGGCAATCGTAGAAGGCATCAACATGGTGACCAAGCATCAGAAACCTTCTGCTGGAAAGCCTGAGGGTGGAATCAAGAAGATGGAAGGCACTATTCATATTAGCAATTTGATGTTGGTTGAACCTTCAAATAATAAGCCAACAAGAACTGGCAGAAAGCTTAATGAAAAAGGTAAGCTGCAGAGATATTCTAAGAAAACAGGAGAATTTATTAAGTAATGGCAACTCCAAGATTAAAAGAAAAGTACCTCAAGGAAATCGTTCCCGGCCTGAAGCAGAAGTTTCAGTATAAGTCGGTAATGCAGGTGCCTAAAATTGAAAAGATTTGCATCAACAAGGGTGTTGGTGCGGCCGTAGCTGACAAAAAGTTGATTGATGTTGGGTTGGAAGAAATAACAACCATTACAGGTCAGAAGGCAGTAGCTACGCGTTCCAAAAAAGATATTTCAAACTTTAAACTTCGCTCTGATCAGGCCATCGGTGTAAAAGTTACCCTTCGCGGAGATCGCATGTATGAATTCATGGATCGTCTGATGAATGTTGCTCTTCCACGCGTGCGTGATTTTAAAGGGGTGAGTGATAAAGGTTTTGATGGACGTGGCAATTATACCTTAGGAGTAAAGGAGCAGATCATTTTCCCTGAGATATCAATTGACAAAGTGAATAAGATAAACGGTATGGATATCACCTTCGTAACTTCAGCTGCTTCGGATGAAGAGAGTTTCGAGTTATTGAAGGCGTTAGGGATGCCATTTGTAAATAAAAATAATTGATTCGATGGCAAAATTATCAATCATCGCAAGAGACAAGAAAAAGGAAAAACTGGTAGCACGCTACGCAGCAAAACGCAAGGCTTTGAAGGATGCTGGCGATTGGGCTGGGTTGGACAAATTACCCAGAAGCTCATCGGCTGTGCGGTTGCGCAGTCGCTGCAAACTTACCGGTCGCCCAAGGGGCTACATGAGTAAGTTCGGCCTCTGTCGTAACCAGTTCCGCCAAATGGCCAATGAGGGTAAAATACCTGGATTGACCAAGGCAAGCTGGTAGAAGGCCCTCTATACATATTAGAAAGCTGAGTATCTAGGTCGGGAACGAAACCAGATAACAGTTTGAATAACAGAAATTGTTATATATCTTTGCAGCCCGTTCCAAAAAACGGGTTTGTTTTTAAATAAGTAAAATGAAAACAACTGATCCGATAGCAGATTATTTAACCCGGTTGCGCAATGCAATTAAGGCACGCCACCGTGTGGTAGAGGTTCCTGCTTCCAACATTAAGAAGGAGGTAACGAAGGTTCTATTCGACAAGGGATATATCCTAAACTACAAGTTTGAGGATACCTCGAATAAACAGGGTAACATCAAGATAGCCTTGAAATACAATCCTGAAACCAAGGAATCAGCAATCACAAAATTGCACAGAGTAAGTACGCCTGGTTTGCGTCAGTATAAACCTGCCGATAGTCTTCCTAAAGTATTGAATGGATTGGGTATTGCTATCCTGTCTACTTCCAAAGGTGTGATTACCGACAAAGAGGCCAAAGCTCTTAATGTAGGGGGTGAAGTTTTGTGTTACATCTATTAAACGCATCAGACTATGTCACGAATAGGTAGATTACCCATCGAACTTCCCAAAGGAGTAACATTCAATTTTTCAGAAGCTGATCATCAGGTTACTGTTAAAGGCCCTAAGGGCGAATTAAAGCAACGCATTGATGCTGACTTCAAGGTTACACTTGAGGAAGGTAATGTTGTTGTGCATCGTCCTACCGAGCAGAAGAGACACAAAGCAATGCACGGTCTCTATCGCTCACTCATCAACAATATGGTTGAGGGTGTAAGCAAAGGTTATAAGGCACAATTAGAATTAATAGGAGTTGGTTATAAAGCAACAGCTCAAGGCAATGTGTTGGATCTCAGTTTAGGATATTCACACAGTGTAATTGTAGGTATTCCTTCGGAGTTGAAAGTTCAGGCCATCCAGGAGAAAGGCCAGAACCCAACCATCATTTTGGAAGGAATTGACAAGCAACTTCTTGGTCAGGTTGCTGCTAAGATTAAGTCATTACGTAGCGTTGAACCTTACAAAGGAAAAGGTATTCGCTTTGTTGGTGAGTATGTTCGTAGAAAAGCTGGTAAAGCAGCTGCTAAATAATAAGTAATCATGGCAAACATAAAGGACAGAAGACTTAGGATTAAAAAGGGAATCCGCAAAACGTTGGAGGGCACTTCTGCCAGACCTCGTCTGTCAGTGTTCCGTAGCAATAAGGTGATCTATGCGCAAATCATAGATGATGCCAGTGGGCATACACTTACCTCTTCTTCATCTGTGGAGTTGGATAAAAAAGGTGGAGTGAATTTGACCATCTCTAAAAATGTAGGAAAAAAAGTAGCTGAGAAGGCAGTAGCCAGCGGTATCAAAGAAATAGTATTTGACCGCAACGGTTATCTCTATCATGGTAATATCAAAGCTTTGGCTGAAGGCGCCAGAGAAGGTGGATTAAAATTCTAAAAGAGCATGACACAAAGTAACGTCAGCACAGTAAAGGCAAGTGAAATCGACCTGAAAGAAAAGGTAGTTGCCATCCAGCGTGTAGCCAAAGTGGTGAAAGGTGGTAGAAGATTTAGTTTCGCTGCCATTGTCGTGGTAGGAGATGGTAACGGTGTTGTGGGTTATGGTCTTGGAAAAGCCAATGAAGTAACCGATGCAATCACCAAAGGTATTGATGATGCAAAGAAGCATTTGGTGAAGGTTCCAATTATCAAAGGCACAGTTCCTCATGAATCACTTGGAAAATTTGGCGGTGGCTTTGTGTTGTTAAAGCCCGCTTCTCCTGGTACAGGTGTAATTGCCGGTGGTGCGATGCGTGCTGTATTGGAAAGTGCTGGGGTACACAATGTGTTAGCAAAGTCAAAAGGATCGTCTAATCCGCACAACGTGGTAAAGGCAACCTTCAAGGCCTTGACTACGATGCGCGACCCTCAGACAATTGCCCGTAATCGTGGAGTTTCATTGTCAAAAGTTTTTAACGGATAAGAGTTATGGCAAAAGTTAGAATTACTCAAACCCGCAGCACGATTAAAAGACCTGAAACTCAATTGAGAACAATTCAATCATTGGGTTTAGGAAAAGTACACCGTACTGTTGAAGTGGAATACACTCCACAAATTCAAGGAATGGTAAAAAAAGTAAAGCATTTGGTGAGCGTAACCGCATTATAAAATGAAACTGCACACACTTAAGCCGGCTGAAGGTTCGGTTAAAACAAATAAGAGACTCGGAAGAGGACAAGGTTCTGGTGGTAGCACGGCTGGTCGTGGTCACAAAGGAGCCCAGTCTCGTTCTGGCTATCACAAGAAAATCGGTTTTGAAGGAGGTCAGATGCCGCTTCAAAGACGCATTCCTAAGTTTGGATTTAAGAACAATAACAAGGTATACTTTAAGGCAATCAACTTGGATGCATTAGAGGACCTGGCTCAAAAGACAAAGGCATCAGCGATTACTGTTCAACTTATGGTTGACAATGGTATTGTTGGCAAGAAAGACAGCATAAAGATTTTAGGCAGAGGCGAGTTGAAATCAAAAGTAAGTGTAGAAGCACATGCTTTCTCAACCACTGCAACCAAAGCAATTGAAAACGTAGGCGGAACCGCCACAACTGTGAAATAATGAAGCGTTTCTTTACAACCATAAAGAACATTTTTTCGATCGAAGACCTTCGGGTCAGGATTCTGAATACCATTGGATTCCTGATTATTTTCCGGTTGGGTTCTTATATCGTTCTACCCGGAGTTGATCCAAACTTATTGTCTGGAAACCAAGGCGGTATTTTTGATCTTCTGAACACATTTTTAGGAGGATCATTTAGTCGCGCTTCGATTTTCGCACTGGGTATCATGCCTTATATATCAGCATCCATTGTGGTTCAGCTACTAACAGTAGCGGTTCCTCATTTCACCAAACTTCAAAAGGAAGGCGAAAGTGGCCGTAAAAAGTTAAATCAGTTTACCCGAGTTTTAACAATCATAATCACTGCGGCACAGTCGTATGGATACATCCGCGCCACTGTTAATGCTGAAGCTATTTTGAATCCGGGGATGTTCTTCACAGTTTCATCAATCATTATTCTGATTGCAGGAACTATGTTCTGTATGTGGTTAGGCGAGCGCATCACGGATAAGGGTATTGGTAATGGTATCAGTATGCTCATCATGATTGGTATCGTATCCCGTTTCCCGGCTGCCATCTATCAGGAGATTGATGCGAAAGGTATGAACGGAATGTTGCTCTTCATTTTGGAGGTGTTGGCTCTTTTCTTTGTGGTGGTAGGTGTAATTGCATTGACTCAGGCAACCAGAAGAATCCCGGTTCAATATGCCAAGCAGGTAGTTGGAAATAAGTTGTATGGTGGTAAGCGTGACTTCATTCCCCTGAAACTCAACTCGGCTGGTGTAATGCCAATCATTTTTGCTCAGGCATTGATGTTTATTCCTCCATTGGTTGCTCAGATCTGGCAAGACAGTGATTTAGGTTCTTATGTCGGCTCTACCTTTGCAGACTTTACATCATGGCAATACAATTTATTGTTTGCCGTATTGATCCTGATCTTCACATTCTTTTATACGGCAATCACTGTACCATCAAACGATATTGCTGATAATTTGAAGAGAAACGGTGGCTTTGTTCCTGGCATTAAGCCTGGTAAACAGACTGCTGAGTTTATAGATAGTATTTTATCAAAAATTACTTTACCAGGTGCCATCTTCCTTGCTGCGGTTGCCATTCTTCCTGCTTTTGCAGTGAAGGCTGGGATCACACAAAATTTTGCGCAATTCTATGGAGGAACTTCTTTATTGATTCTGGTGGGGGTTGTGTTAGACACACTCCAGCAGGTGGAGAGTTACCTCTTGATGAGGCATTATGAAGGGATGATGAAGTCAGGTAGAGTTAAAGGACGTTCTCAGTTTGCTGCGGCTTGAGGTTGAATGATTCACTACAAGACGGACGAAGAGATACAGTTAATTAGAGAAAGTGCGCAGATTTTAGGAAAAGCGCACGGGGAAGTAGCTAAGCGGATAAAACCGGGAGTGAAAACTAAGGAACTGGATCAGGTAGCAGAGGAATTTATTCGTGATAGTGGAGGCTCGCCTTCGTTTAAAAATTATCACGGGTTTCCTTCAGCCTTGTGCATCTCGGTTAATGAGACAGTAGTTCACGGATTTCCCGGGACCTACGAGTTGAAAGAAACCGATGTTGTTTCGGTCGATTGTGGTGTGAAGTTTAAGGGATTCCATAGTGACTCCGCATACACATACCCGCTTGAAAAAGTGAGTAGGGAAGTGCTGGATCTGCTAGAGAGAACCTACGAATCTCTCTACCTAGGAATTGCCCAGGCGAAAACTGGCAGCCGAATGGGAGATGTCAGTTTTGCGATACAGAGTTATGTTGAGCAATTCGGTTACGGTGTGGTTCGGGAGTTGGTAGGTCATGGGGTAGGCAAGGATCTTCATGAAGATCCTGAAGTACCCAACTACGGAAAAAGAGGAAAGGGAGTAAAATTGGAAGCTGGGATGGTGATTGCCATCGAACCAATGATCAACCTGGGAACTAAAAATGTAGTGCAAGAAAAAGATGGGTGGACAATCCGCACATCGGATCGCAAACCTTCAGCTCATTTTGAGCATACGGTAGTGGTCCATAAAGATAGAACAGAGGTTTTAACGACTCACGAGTATATAGAACAAAACTATTCGTATAAGTGGCGAAACAAAAGTCGATAGAGCAAGACGGTACAATTCTGGAGGCGTTGTCAAATGCAATGTTCAGAGTGCAATTGGAAAACGGCCATGAAGTATTGTCACATATTTCCGGTAAGATGAGGATGCATTATATCCGCATATTACCTGGCGATAAAGTAAGGTTAGAAATGTCACCTTACGATTTGACAAAGGGAAGGATAACATTTAGATATAAATAGACTATGAAAGTCAGAGCATCTATTAAAAAGCGGAGTGCCGATTGCAAGATCATCAGGCGCAAAGGCAAGTTGTATGTTATTAACAAGAAGAATCCACGGTATAAACAAAGACAAGGATAATTATGGCACGTATTGCTGGTGTTGATATTCCCGATAACAAGAGAGGCGAAATCGCTCTCACGTACATTTATGGCATAGGCCGTAAATCTGCTCAGAATATACTTACGCAAGTAGGAGTAAGCTGGGATAAGAAGGCTAAAGAATGGAACGATGAAGAGTCGAATGCTATTCGTGCCGCCATTGCCGAGCAATTTAAAATTGAAGGAGCATTGAAGTCAGAAGTTCAGTTGAGCGTGAAGCGCCTGATGGACATTGGCTGTTACCGCGGGCTTCGTCATCGCAGAGGATTACCTGTGCGTGGTCAGACAACCAAGAATAATGCACGTACGCGTAAAGGAAAGCGCAAGACGGTAGCGAATAAGAAGAAGGCAACTAAAGGTTAATTAATTTAAACGCAAATAAACTTTTCTGTATGGCAGCACCAGTTGAAAAGAAAAAAGATAAGAGCAAAAAGCGTGTAGTAAATGTGGAGGCTGTTGGCCAAGCCCACATTCGCGCTACGTTCAATAACATCATCATATCGATGACCAACACAACTGGTCAGGTGGTATCCTGGGCGTCAGCAGGAAAGATGGGATTTAAAGGTTCTAAGAAAAACACTCCGTATGCCGCTCAGGTAGCCGCTCAGGAGTGCGCAACAAAAGCCTTTGAATTAGGTCTTCGCAAAGTGGAAGTTTTTGTGGTTGGACCGGGCGCTGGTCGTGAGTCTGCTATTCGCAGCATTCAGGCATCAGGCATAGAGGTTATGATTATCAAGGATATGACTCCTATGCCGCACAACGGTTGCCGTCCTCCTAAGAAAAGAAGAGTTTAATAATAAAGACAAAGAATAAGTCATGGCAAGATACACAGGCCCCAAAGCGAGAATCTCCAGAAGGTTCAACGAGCCTATTCTTGGCGAGAGCAAAGCGCTTCAAAAGAAGAACTATCCTCCAGGCCAACATGGTAAGGGAAAAAAACGTAAGCAATCTGAATATGCTGTTCAGTTAGCAGAAAAACAGAAGGCAAAGTATATCTATGGTGTTCTGGAACGTCAGTTCGAGAATATTTTTGACAAGGCTTCGCGCAAGAAAGGTGTAACGGGTGAAGTATTGTTACAGATGCTTGAATCTCGTCTTGACAATACGGTTTACCGCTTGGGTATTGCACCTACCCGTAGAGCTGCCCGTCAGTTGGTTGTTCATAAGCACATTACCGTAAATGGAGATGTGGTAAATATACCTTCAGTAAATCTTCGTCCTGGTGATAGTATCGGTGTTCGTGAAAAATCGAAATCACTTGAGACGATTACCTACTCTCTGTCTGTGCAGAGCGCGAAGAAGTATAATTGGCTTGAGTGGGATGGCAATGAGTTGTTGGGTAAGCTGATCAATTTACCTCTTCGTCAGGATATTCCTGAAAATATCAACGAACAGTTGATCGTTGAATTGTACTCGAAGTAATTCTTAACATTAATCAAATCGATATGTCAATATTAGCATTTCAAATGCCGGAGAAAGTGGTGATGGAGAAGTCAGATGATTTCCATGGTCTCTTTACTTTCAAACCTTTGGAAAAAGGATACGGGGTTACTATCGGCAACGCATTGAGAAGAATTCTCTTGTCTTCGTTGGAGGGCTATGCCATCACGGGGATTAAAGTTCCAGGCGTGTTACACGAATTCTCCACCATTGAAGGTGTAGTAGAAGATGTAGCAGAGATCATTCTTAACCTGAAGCAGGTTCGTTTTAAAAAGGCATCCGACAATTTTGATAACAAGATTGTTGTGAGCATCAAAAAGCAAAAGCAATTTAAAGCGGGCGATATAGCCAAATTCACTTCCTCTTTTGAGATCTTGAACGCAGATCATGTGATTTGTAATCTGGATGAGTCAGCTCAGTTTGAAATTGAACTCACCATCGAAAAGGGCAGAGGATATTTGCCTGCTGAGGAAAATAAGCCAAATGAACAAGTGTTTGGATTCATTCCGATTGATGCAATTTTTACGCCTGTTAAAAATGTAAAATACAGTGTTGAAAACACCCGTGTTGAGCAAAAGACCGACTATGAGAAATTGTTAATTGATATTGAAACCGATGGTTCAATTCATCCTGAGAAGGCATTGGAGGGGGCTGCATTTATTTTGATTCAACATTTCAGATTATTCTCGGATAAGTCAATCGAACTTGAAACTGGTAAGGATAGTGAAGTGGAGCAGGTAGACGAAGAAATGCTGCACATGCGCAAACTTCTCAAAACTCCTTTGCATGACCTTGACCTTTCTGTAAGAGCTTACAACTGCTTGAAGGCTGCTGATGTTAAGTCATTAGGAGATTTGGTACAACTCGATATTTCGGATATGATGAAGTTCAGAAACTTCGGTAAGAAGTCACTGGCTGAATTGGAACAACTGGTAGCTGAGAAGAGCCTTACCTTCGGTATGGACCTCGGTAAGTATAAACTCGATGAAGATTAAATCATGAGACACGGTAAAAAAATAAATCACCTTGGAAGAAAGTCGGCTCACCGTCATGCCCTTCTTTCTAATATGGCTTCTTCGCTTATCCTCCATAAGCGGATTACGACTACCCTCGCAAAGGCTAAAGCCTTGAAAAAATATGTTGAGCCTTTGATCACCAAGGCTAAGGATAATACTACCCATTCAAGAAGAACGGTGATGGCTTATCTTCAGAATAAGGAGTCGGTAACGGCCCTGTTCGGTGAAGTGGCTGGCCGTACGGCTGATCGTCCAGGGGGCTATACCCGCATCATCAAATTAGGCGATGTGCGTTTGGGGGATGCCGCTGAAATGTGTCTCTTGGAATTGGTTGATTTTAATGATCTCTATAAGAAAGATGGTGCTGAGAAGAAAGCCAAAACACGTAGAGGCCGGAAGGGTAAGAAGGCAGAAGATGAAGCGGGCGCAGTAGCAACAGCTGAAACTGAGGCCCCGGCAGAAGAAAAGCCTAAGAAGGCTGCAAAAAAGACTGCTAAAAAGAAGGAATAGTGAGTTCTTCAAATTATACACGAAGGGATTGGACGAAAGTTCAATCCCTTTTTTATTGCCTTTCAAAGTCTTTCGAAATCGGTTGCTTAAATTTTAACTTGGAAATAGCACACAACCCTTACAGACAGAGTATTTTTGTTAACCATATAACTAAAACACATTGAGCAAAAAGGCATATCTACTACTCGCAGACGGTTATTTGATTGAAGGAAAGGCTATCGGAAAGCACGGCACTTCAGGTGGCGAAATTTGTTTCAATACCGGAATGACTGGCTATCAGGAGATTTATACAGATCCTTCTTACTACGGGCAGATCATCGTAAACACGACCGCCCACATAGGCAACTATGGCACTGTAAATGATGAGCAGGAATCTGACTCTCCTAAAATCAGTGGCATTGTTGTGAATGAATTCTCGGAAGAGTTTAGCCGGAAAACCGCTAAGGAAAGCCTGCAAGCTTACCTGGAGCGCCACGGGGTGGTGGGCATCTCTGATATAGACACTCGTATGCTGGTGCGTTACATTCGCAGTAAGGGGGCTATGAATGCGTTAATTTCTTCACAGTTAACGCCTGAACAGATGAAGGAAGAATTAAGCAAGGTTCCTTCTATGGATGGATTAGAGTTGTCATCTATCGTAAGTACTAAGAAGCCCTATTTCTTTGGTGATCCTAAATCAACGTTTAAGATTGCTGCCCTTGATGTGGGCATCAAAACCAATATTTTGAAAAGCCTGGCTGCACGGGATTGTTACATTCAGGTATTTCCTGCTAAAACTGCTCTAGCAGAAATGGAAAAATGGGAGCCTCACGGATACTTTATTTCAAATGGCCCTGGCGATCCATCGGTTATGGATTATGCCATTAAGACTGTTAGTGAGGCACTCAAAACCGAAAAACCTGTTTTTGGAATTTGTCTTGGGCATCAATTACTCGCACTGGCTTGTGGACTCACCACGTATAAAATGCATCATGGTCACCGTGGATTAAATCATCCGGTTAAGAATCTTATTTCCGGTCTTGGAGAAATGACTTCCCAGAATCATGGTTTTGCAGTAAGTGAAAAAGGTTTTGAAAATAATCCTGATGTAGAGGTTACGCATCTCCACCTGAATGATAATACAATCATGGGCATCCGATTGAAAAACAAGAAAGCGTTTTCAGTACAGTATCACCCGGAGGCATCACCTGGTCCGCATGATTCAAGATATTTGTTTGATCAGTTTCTTGAAATGATCAAAGAAGAAGTAGTCGTTAACTAAGAGTCATATTATTAATCTAAAATAAATCCTTATGAGTTTAATTGAAGGAATTCATGCCCGCCAAATCCTTGATAGCCGCGGCAACCCAACTGTTGAAGTAGATGTTGTAACTGAAAGTGGCGCCTTTGGACGCGCAGCCGTTCCATCAGGGGCCTCGACAGGTACGCATGAAGCTGTCGAACTTCGTGATGGCGATAAAAAAAGATACCAGGGTAAAGGGGTACTCAAAGCGGTTGAAAATGTAAATGCCAAAATTGCTTCTGAGATAGTTGGACTTGATGTGTTTGATCAGAACCTGATCGATAAGATAATGATCGAGTTGGATGGTACGCCCAACAAAGGAAAACTTGGAGCCAACGCAATACTCGGTACTTCACTAGCGGTAGCAAAAGCAGCAGCAATGGAAGCAGGTCAGTCATTGTATCGCTATATCGGTGGGGTAAATGCAAATACATTACCGGTGCCCATGATGAACATTCTGAATGGTGGAAGTCATGCAGATAATTCAATCGACTTTCAGGAATTTATGGTGATGCCTGTAGGGGCTGATACTTTTTCAGAAGCATTGCATATGGGTGCCTCTGTATTTCATACATTGAAGAAGGTACTGCACGATCAGGGTCTATCTACCAACGTAGGCGATGAAGGTGGGTTTGCTCCAAATATCAAATCGAACGAAGAGGCTATTGAGATTGTGCTTAAGGCGATTGAGCGTGCCGGATACAAGCCAGGTAAAGATATTTTTATAGCGCTGGATCCTGCAGCATCTGAATTTTATGACGAGAAAACAAAAACATATCATTTCAAAAAGTCTTCGGGCAAGAAGTTAAAGCCAGAAGAGATGGCTGATTATTGGATTAATTGGGTGAAAAAATATCCCATCATTTCTCTTGAAGATGGAATGGCAGAAAGTGATTGGGCTGGTTGGAAGAGATTGACTGACAAAGTAGGAGACAAAGTGCAACTGGTGGGTGATGACTTGTTCGTAACCAATGTGGATTTCCTGCAGAAGGGAATAGACATGGGTGTTGCAAACGCCATTCTGGTTAAAGTGAATCAAATTGGTTCATTAACCGAAACAATTAATGCAGTGAATCTGGCTAAGAACAACAGTTACAAGAGCATTATGTCGCACCGCTCTGGTGAAACCGAAGACAGCACAATTGCTGACCTAGCAGTTGCTTTGAATACAGGTCAAATCAAAACAGGTTCGGCTTCTCGTTCTGATAGGATGGCTAAGTACAATCAATTACTGCGCATTGAAGAAGAACTAGGAGAAACAGCTTATTTCCCCGGAAAGAAGTTTTAGAATTTTGTTTCTTAAGAATATAAGGCCAGGAGTAATTCTGGCCTTTTTTCTTTTCCAATTCTGGGATAAACGCTCCCGATTTGATGTTTTTTTCCAATTCAAGGAAGCCACCAGGAAACACAAAACTCATTTTTTGACCTAAAATTCACCTTTTTACTGAGGTTTAGCCAGATTCAGCAAACCTGTTTGATTTTTGTCTATACACTGGGAGAGAATACCCGATTAAACGCGGTGTCCTCAGAATATGGAAGTAAATATGATGATGGTGTCTTTTGTTCTCATAATGATTGTGGTTGGAGGATTGATCCTCTTCCTGATTCGGGAACAATTTTCAGGTGCGGACTTTGAGCATAGCATTGTGGGGGTTTGGTTTAATGAACATCTCAATGTGCGTATCTTAATGTATGATGTTGATTCAGTCTTCCAGGGTTCGGTAGTGTGGGCAGATAGTCTTAACAATTCTATCCTGGGCACACGAGTGGTAGAAAATCTTAAGGTCGGTTTTTTCAATATCTGCAAGGGCACTTACGTGGATCCGGTAACCGCAAAGGAATATGATGTTAGGTTACACCTGAAAGGAAAAAGCGTGATGAAGTTAACAGCTTACCACAAAGGAACTCATGATGTAGCCTTTGCCCAGGAATGGAAACTTCTTAAATCATAAAACTAAAATTACAAATCAGGCCGCAAGGCCTGATTTGCTATATACTGGTTTTAATTTCTATCTTCGTACAACCATTTTTTAATCTGTATGCTCAAGAAGCTACCACCGGCCCTCAGAAACTTTTATATTGTTACAGGGCTCTGTTTTTTTATCTGGATGTTGTTTCTGGATTCCAATGATTTGATCTCCCGAATAAAAATGAGCAATAAGATTCGCAGCCTGGAGAATGAAAAGGAATTTTATCTGGAGAAAATTGCCGAAGTTGAAGAAGATCGCAAGGAATTGATGACGAATAAAGAGCTGTTGGAAAAATTCGCCCGCGAAAAGTACCTGATGAAGAAGGAGACTGAGGATATTTTTATTATTCAGGAAGAGTAAACTTTGAAACGACTAATCACAATACTGATCCTTTTTAGTTCCGTTAGTGCCTTTGCCCAATGGGGTGACGAGCAATTGGCAGAAAAGCCTTCCTTTAAGGATAAAGTTTTTTTTGGGGGTGGCTTTGGAATGAGCTTCAGTGCTAATTATGATTACTTTTCGCTCTCTCCTATTATTGGTTATCGAATAACACAACGACTGGCCGGGGGGGTTAGCATCATTTATAGGTATACAAAATATAAATATGTTGTACCAAACGTATCAACCAATGATTACGGATTAAGCCCGTTTTTACGATTTCAAGTATACGGTCCGCTGTTTCTGCACACAGAGTTTGAATATTTGAATTACGAGTACATAACCTATTCCGGAGAATCTGTTCGGCAGACGTACAATAGCTTCATGGCCGGGGGTGGATTTTTTCAGCCTATTGGTCGCCATGCAGGTTTTTTTGCTACAGCCTTATATAATTTCTCCTATAGAAATCCAACCTCTCCAAATGATTATTATCCCTATAGCAGCCCATGGGTTTTAAGGGTTGGAATTACTGCTGGATTTTAAAATTTCACGTTTAGTTTATCACCAAGCTCTTTAAGGTCTTGTGCAACTTTTCCATTTAATGGAATGCCTGACTGAATTCTTTCTTGTTCGCTTTCCCTTTCCGGATCTCCAGGAATGATTAAATGATCCTGACCCTCAACAGTTTTAGCCGATCGAAATCGCGTAATCCAATTGTCCATATGTTTTTTAAACTCATTTGCAGGACGAAAGG
>DAOOCD010000041.1:0-3712 GCA_035408225.1 Cyclobacteriaceae bacterium
GGATGACTGGATTCGAACCAGCGACCTCTACGTCCCGAACGTAGCGCACTACCGGCCCCGACATGTCGGGGTACATCCGGGATTTTCATGTGACTAGATAAAGTAATCAGAGTAGGCTCTCTTAATATATTCTTTGTTTCTGGAAGCCTTAAGGTATTTCTCAAAATCCATGGCCTCTTTTTTTGAGTTAAACTTCCTGGTGAATATATATTTCCACGGTCCGCGATTACGGGTTGATATATTGTTACCCTGATTATGAAATGTAAGTCGTTTGGCTAAATCGGTTGTATAGCCATAATACCATTTTCCTGTTGTGCCCGATTCTATTATGTATACAAAATGGCTATCCATACCCAGCAACAACATATTTGAAGAGTATCTGATGGTAGAGTCGGGATGACTGGATTCGAACCAGCGACCTCTACGTCCCGAACGTAGCGCACTACCGGGCTGTGCTACATCCCGATCCACAGGTAAATTTAAAGTGTAGTTTACAATTCTGGTATTTTTTGCCACTTTCTTATCTTTCTTTTGTAACCTTTCAATCCCGCTCCTGTAACCAACCCGAAACTTGACAAAAAGTATAGACCTGATGAGCGATGAACAAATCATGGAGACCGTGAAAGGCGGTGATCTTCAGCAGGCTTCCTTACTTTTTGACCGGTACCACAAACGGATTTTCAATTTCCTGGCTCGTATGGCAAGCGATCGCGAGGCGGCAGAAGACCTGACTCAAAATGTATTTCTGCGGTTACTCAAATATCGGCATACCTACAACCCGGAGATGAAATTCCAGGCGTGGATATATCAAATGGCGCGCAATGCTTTTGCTGACCATTATCAACAGCAAAAACAACGCACACCCGTAAAAATGGAGGTTGAAAAATTGAACGACCAGTTGCCAGACATTATGGATGCCCTGGAACAAGAAGAGAATGAAAAACGGCTGATCCGCGCCCTGGCACAACTGCCGGATGACTACCGCGAGTTGTTGGTGCTCACGCGCTTTCAACATCTTAAATATGAAGAAGTGGCCGGTTTTTTAAATATGACGGTAGCCAATGTGAAAGTAAAAGTGCATAGAGCCATTGGGCAATTGCGCGAAAATTATTTTGAACTCGAAAATTCATAAAGTATGAATAAAGAAATGTGGGAAAGCAGATTCATTGACTACATCGATGGAAAGGGAAGCGAAGTCGATCGAGCTGAAGTTGAGCGCGAGTTAGCTCAAAGTGAAGAAGCTTATAAACTCTATGAACAACTTCGGGAAGTGATACAAGCTATCGACAAGGCTTCAGTTCTAGAACCTTCAGGTAAAATAAAGACGGAATTTGAAGAGGCGTTAGCGAAGGAGATTGCTGCCCAATCAAAACCAACCAAGACGATTTTCTTTTCGCCCGTAGTTTATCGGATCGCGGCAGGTTTTGTGCTTGTGATGGTTGGGTTGGGAATTGGATTTTGGATTAATAAAAATCAGGAGCGCGATCAGGAACTGGCAGATTTAAAAAAGCAAGTAGAAGACAACAGACGAATTATGCTTGCCATGCTGGATAATCAGCAATCGGCTAGTCAGCGCATAGTTGGTGTTTCCGTGGCGTATGAACTTGATAAGGCGGACGATGAAATTGTGAAAGTTTTGGTGAAGACAATGAATGAAGATACCAACACCAATGTGCGGCTGGCAGCCATGGAAGCGCTTAGCAAGTTCGGTCATGAGACCCAGGTTCGTATTGCACTGATTCAGTCGTTAACAGAGCAAAAGGACCCGGTTGTGCAAATAGCACTGATTCAACTGCTCGTTAAAATGAAAGAGAAGGGAGTAGTAAAACAATTGGAGGAAATGACAAAAGATCCTTCTACCATGAAGGCTGTAAAAGATGAGGCGTATACAGGAATATTAAAACTTTCATAGGATCTAAATCTCACTGCAGAGAGGCCAGGGTTTATGAAAGAAACAATAGATGAACAATGTTAAACAGACAAACTAGATTAAAAACTAAAGAAAATGAAAAAGATATTTATCGCTGTAATTGGATGGATTGCTTTTAATACCGCAGTAGCCCAGGAATTTAAAGTTGCGAAAAGTACCGGTAGACTTGAATTAAATATTGGCCGTGTAACGGTAGAAGGTCACGCTGGAAATGAAATTATTTTCTCATCCCGGGATCATAAGGAAGGAAAGGATGAGCGCGCGGAAGGGTTACGAGCCATCAATAGTCTTGGACTGGAAGATAATACCGGCTTAGGTATTAATGTAATTCAGAAGGGAGATGTGGTAGAAGTTAGTCAATTGAAAAAAATGAATGCCCCTGATGTAAAGATTCTTGTACCCAAAGGAGTAATCGTTTCTTTCTCTCATGAATCTCAATACGGTGGAACCGCCACATTTAAAAACATGGAAAATGAAATCGAAGTATCGGCTAACTACAATAGCATTGAGCTGGAGAATGTAACAGGACCGGTGACTGCCAAAACGGTCTATGGACATATTGAAGCTGATTTCAGTCAGAATATAAAAGGCCCGATTTCAATTGTATCAATTTATGGATACGTTGACGTTACCTTACCAGTAGCCACGAAAGCAAATTTGAAAATGAGCACCTCGTATGGCGAGATACTGGTGGCCCCTGAATTTAAAATTGAAATCGACAAGCAGGGCGATATGGTTCGGTATAGCGACCGCGTAAATGGTAAAATTAATGGCGGTGGTATAAACATTGACTTCCGCTCTGACTACAGCAAAATTTATCTAAGAAAGAAATGAAGGCCGCTGTTGTAATTCTTATAAGCTTATTTACCGGAGCACTTGCTGCGCAGACTCCGGTAAACAAAGTGTACCCTGTTACTGCCGGACAGAAAATTTCCCTGCGCTTCGACTATCCGGAGTTGGTTAAGATCAGTACGTGGGATAAAAATGAGATTTCGATTACAGGCACGGTTAGTATAAATGGTGGAGAAAATGATGATGCCTTTGAGCTTTTTCAATCAGCCTCCGGAAACATGATATACATCGAAAATAAAATCCGTAACCTGAAGGAATTGCCACATCGCATTACTGTTACGAATAATGGTGAAAAAATCACATTCAAAACCAAGGCTGATTACCAGAAATACTGTGAAGAACATGGACGTAATTTCAATCAGCGTTCTGAAGGCGTAGACATGGATATTCTATTGGAAGTAAAAGTGCCCATGAACATCGAAGCAAAACTGGAATCCGTGTACGGTATTGTAGAAGTAAAAAATTATACCGGACCACTTACGGTGGAAGCAACCTATGGCGGAGTAGATGTTACCGTACAAGAGAAAACTATGGGTGAATTAAGAGCAGAAACTAATTATGGTCAGATTTACTCCAATCTCGATTTGAAATTTTCTGGTTCAGAGTTCAGAGACTTCCATACCCAGGTATCCGCTAAACTGGGATCAGGTCCACGCTATAGTTTCGAATCAAAATATGGGAATGTATATTTGAGAAAGGCACTGTGACTTGTTTAGGTGTCCTTCACTTATAAAGTGTTGGACACCTATCCATTGGTGGACCAGCAATTTTACTCTAATCGCTTGTGAAAAAACAACGTGTAATCAGGCAGTAATTCAGGATGTGCAATCTTCACTAAATCTTTCAATATCAAGTCGGGTCTTAGGTACCCTAACTCTAAGAACTCACTTCCGCCCTTTGCTCCCTTGCGGGCATTATATGTGTATATCT
>DAOOCD010000041.1:3812-5498 GCA_035408225.1 Cyclobacteriaceae bacterium
TCTAAGAACTCACTTCCGCCCTTTGCTCCCTTGCGGGCATTATATGTGTATATCTGCTTATCGCGAAAAGGTTTGAACATTGTATAACGTATTTCGGCAGCCCGGATTTCTTCTAAAGAATTGAAAGATCCGACACCTATCCAGAGATCAGCCTCTTTTGCTTTTTCATAAACTGATTCAAAACTTAATTCAAGAAAGCCATTCGATTCGGTGTCGTTCCACAAATACCGGGTACCCGCATCCTCCAGTAAGCGGGCTGCATAATTTTTTCCGGCAGGCATAAACCAGGCATCACCATATACAATACCACTTAGTACAGTAGGTTTTTCAGAAACATTTTCCACCAATCTTTGTGTGGTCAGGTATTCCTGTTCAATAATAGTAAATACAGAGTCGGCTTCTTTTTCTTTACCTAAAAACAGAGCCATAAACTTTATCCATTCGGCACGCCCCAGCGGATGCTTCTCCAGGTACTCGGCATTTATTACTACCGGTATCCCTAATTCTTTTATTTTCTTGGATTGGCCTAAATCACTTGTCATTGTATAACTCATTACGAGTTCTGGCTTGAGCGAAAATAATAGTTCAATGTTCATGCCCTTGTCCACGCCCAAATCGGTTACTTGTCCGTCATCAATTCGTTTTCTCATTTTTTCTGAACTGATATAATCCGTGGTTGGAAATCCAATCAAGGCATCTGTGCCACCTAAATAATCCAGTAAAGGTATATGTGTAGTGGATGTACAAACCATTTTTTGGATGGGCATATAGATCACTTGTGTCTTGTCATCATGCAGAGGCACTGGTTCTCCCTTAGGCACAAGCAGGTAATGGAAGCCTTCCGTGGCACCTGGATAGGGATGAGTAACGATGACGTGTTTAACATTACCTTCGTTACGCACAGAGAATCCGTCTGCGTATTTCAATTCTGTTGTTATCGATTCAGCATACTTCGTTTCTTTTTTGTTGACACATGATTGGTTGAGTACAACGATTGTTAAACAAAGTGCTGTTAAGAGTATATTGAGCTTAGATTTCATCTCGCAAGTTTAAGAAATTAATTATGTTTGCGGCCTTTAAAAACTGTGTTGGCATTTCATATGAAGAAAGGGCGAGGTGTTTTATTGGGCAAAGAGAGTGAAGACTATTATATGGAAAATGGATTAATGGCCTTTACCGCCTCTTATCACCTCAGGCGAGGCTTTTGTTGTAAAAACAAATGTCGTCATTGTCCTTATGGGATTGAGAAGAAGATTAAGCCTTAAAGAAATCATTGATGATCTGGTTAGCTGCACGCGAGGGCAGTATCTTCTTTCCCAGGATGTCACTTTCTAAGGTTTGAATTTTCTGTTTCAATTCCTTTGATTTAGATAGCTGTTGCCTAAGTAAGAGTTGAATACTTTCCTGAAACCACACCAGATTTTGTTGATCCCTGTTTTTTTCAAAGAAACCATTACCTTTTGTTAAGGTCAGATAATCCTGAATAAGCTTCCAGGTTTCATTGATTCCTCTTTTCTCTAAAGCCGAGGAGGTAATCACTTTTGGTTTCCAGCCTGAATCCGAATCTGAAAATAAATGTAAGGCGTGCTGAAAGTCGGCCTGAGCCTGGTTGGCTTTTTTAAAATTCTCACCATCGGCTTTAGTGATCACAACGCCATCGGCCATTTCCATAATTCCTTTTTTTAT
>DAOOCD010000041.1:5598-20291 GCA_035408225.1 Cyclobacteriaceae bacterium
ATGCTACCCTTTGTTTTAGCGCTTGAGGGGTCAACAGCCAGAACAGCAATTTTCTTAGAGTGAGTAGTAAGTAGTTTGCCGAAGGATTCTATAAAAGTACTCTTCCCGACACCTGGCACACCTGTGATTCCAATTCGAATTGATTTACCGGTAAGAGGCAGTAACTCTTCAATCAATTGATTAGCCAAAATCTGATCTTCAGTACGCAGACTTTCCGCAAGAGTAATTGCCTGCGCCAGCACTACATTATTTCCTTTTGGAATTTCCTTAATAAATTCAGACAAACTAAGTCGACCGGATAAGGTGTTTTTCAATGTCAGTATTGATTGATCATCTAAATTTCTAAATTTATTGTGAACTTAATGTACTATGAAGAAAATCTCTATTAAAAGTCTTGCCATAACCGTGTTTGTATTCTTCATGATGTGGGGGGTTAGTAAGATTACAGATTTTAAGTTTTTTAATGCTTTCGATCCGGTTTCGCAAGCATTAACCGATTTTGAGTTAACGGATTATGCGTTTTCCAATTTAAGACCAGATCCAACCGTTGATCAACGGATTGTAATTGTGAATCTTGGAGTGCTTGAAAGGCGAGATGTGGCACAACAAATTCATATGATAAGCCAGTTTAAACCAAAGGTAATTGGGATTGATAGTTATTTTAACTGTGAGGGACGATTAAGGGATTCCTTAAATTGTCCACAGCTACTTGATACCTTGGGAAATCTACTTCTATCAGATGCGATCAAGCAAGCTGGCAATGTAGTATTAGTCTCTAAATTACTACAGAAGACAAAGACTTCATTAAACGATGATTTGATTGATTTTTATGATTCGGTAGAATACTCTGACCTGAATTTTAGCATGTATGCCAAGCATGGCTACGCTAACCTGTTAACGGATCCTCCGGCAGTGTATCAGGATGATGTAAAGCAATGTCGTGCCTTCGTTCCTAAATACACAGTAGATGGTGAAGAGCATTATGCCTTCGCAGTTCAAATGTGTATGATGTATGACTCTGCCAAGACTAAACGGTTTCTTGCCAGGAATAAAGGCGAGGAAATTATCAACTACAGAGGAAATGTTGAAATTCAGGATATTCGGCTCAAATCAGTACGTCAAAAGGAAACTTCAACCACTAATTATCCGCTGATGTTTTATGCGGTGGATGTGGATCAGATTTTGAATGGAGAGGTTTTACCTGAATTATTTAAGAACAGTATTGTGATCGTTGGTTTCTTAGGATCTTACTTTGGAGATCCCTCATGGAATGATAGATACTTCACTCCACTTAATAAAAAAGTTGCAGGCCGGGCTAACCCCGATATGTTTGGGGTAGTGGTTCATGCCAATATAGTTGCTATGATCCTTAATGAAGATTATGTAGACGAGCTAGCTGAATGGATGAAGTACGCGATTGCCTTTATAGTTTGTTTTTTAACGGTCGTGTTGTTCATCGAAATCGATAGATACTTACCGCTTTGGTTTGATGCGCTCTCAGTTTTGATTCAAATTGTACTCTTGTTTGCTGTTTCAGGATTAATGGTTTACGGCTTTGTATCATTTGAATTCAAACTTGATTTATCTCTGACCCTGGCTGCATCCGCGCTCGTAGGCCCTTGCTACGATATTTACAAGGGTTTCCAGAATCAAATAAGAAAATGGCTTACCAGGAAGCCGGTGGATGTATTAATCGAGTGAAGTCGAAATTGGCACGATTTTTTAGTATTTTCGAATTGCAAATCCATTAAAAACCATGAAAAAAGGCAGATTTCTCTTGTTGTGTGGCTTTATCGCGTTGAATTCCCTTGTCTATGCCCAGGATTATACATTTCGTGTACTCGCAAATAAGGGTGCAAATGAGATTAAATCGGGCGATGGCTGGCAGCCTGTAAAAACAGGTGCAAGTCTTAAATTGGGTGATGAACTCAGAGTAACTGAAAACGCTTCAATCGGGCTTGTTCACTCTTCAGGAAAGCCCCTGGAAGTAAAGAAGGCTAATACATATAAAGTAGCCGATCTTGCATCCCAAATAAGTGGTGGTTCAAGCGTATTGAACAAATACACAGACTTTATTCTTAGCAGCAATTCAGCAGAGGCTAAGAAAAACAGATTGAGTGCAACGGGGGCTGTTCACAGAGGCCTTGGAATTAAAGTTTATTTGCCCAACAACCAGTATGCGAGTGTATTTAACAACATTGTGTATGTAAACTGGGATAAGGCTGAAAAAGGTCCGTTTACAGTTTCTTTCTTGAATATGTTTGATGAAGTATTGCTTAAGGTTGAAACTCCCGAGAACTCTGTTTCTATCGATTTGAACGATCCCAAATTTGCCGGTGAAACAGCTATACTCGTTGAGATCCAATCCAAGTCTACAGGTACAAAGTCTGATGAACGTTATTTGATTAAGAAGCTTTCTCCAGGAGAGCACGAAAAGATAAATGTTGCTTATAGCGATGTCATGAAGGAACTAAAAGACGAGACGGCTTTCAACAAACTATTTCTTGCTGGATTTTATGAGCAGAATAAGTTATTGATTGATGCAATTACCTCGTATGAGCAAGCCATGAAGCTCGCTCCGGATGACCCAACGTATAAAGATTATTATGAAGAATTCCTGTTGAGGAATAAGCTAAAAGTAACCAAGCCATAACAGTCCTTGCTCATAAATTTAGACCCCGCCTGCAAGCGGGGTTTTTTATTTTTGTCTTGTATGTCATCGTTTGGCTGACAATTTTATTATCCTAATTTTGTGAGTAAACCTTTCTCTTATGAGTGTTTTGGTAAATAAAAACTCCCGCATCATTGTACAAGGATTCACCGGCACGGAAGGAACCTTTCATGCAGGGCAGATGATTGAGTATGGAACCAATGTAGTGGGTGGTGTTACTCCTGCAAAAGGAGGTCAGATACACCTGGGTCGCCCGGTATTTAATACGGTTAAAGAAGCTGTTGAAAAGACAGGCGCAGATGTGTCGATTATATTTGTGCCACCAGCATTTGCTGCTGATTCAATTATGGAAGCTGCTGAAGGTGGCATCAAAGTAATTGTCGCAATTACCGAAGGCATTCCTGTTAAGGACATGATGATTGCCAAAAAGTATGTGAAGGAGAAGGGGGCAACACTTATTGGTCCTAACTGTCCGGGTGTAATTACTCCTGGAGAAGCCAAGGTGGGTATTATGCCTGGGTTTGTTTTTAAGAAGGGCAGAATTGGAATAGTTTCGAAATCAGGCACGCTTACGTATGAGGCGGCTGATCAAATAGTAAAAGCAGGTCTTGGTGTTTCAACGGCAATTGGAATAGGTGGAGATCCAATAATTGGCACCCCAACCAAGGATGCCGTAGAGTTGTTGATGAATGATCCGGAAACTGATGCCATTGTAATGATTGGCGAGATCGGAGGTAATTATGAACCTGTAGCAGCACGTTGGATCAAGGAGAATGGAAATAAAAAGCCTGTTGTAGGATTTATCGCAGGCCAGACTGCGCCTCCAGGAAGAAGGATGGGGCACGCAGGTGCCATAATTGGTGGCGCGGACGATACGGCTGCTGCCAAAATGAAAATTATGCGCGAATGCGGCATTCATGTAGTGGAATCTCCGGCTTTAATCGGAGAGACTATGTTGAAAGCCTTGGGTAAATAAGGATTGAATGAAAAGCTAAGCCCCGGATTTATTGATAACTTCAGTGAATCCGGGGCTTTCGTTTTTAGTAAGCCTAAACTTTATAATAACTCATTCGCCAAATTTGCCAA
This sequence comes from Cyclobacteriaceae bacterium, assembly GCA_035408225.1. Classification (GTDB taxonomy): domain Bacteria; phylum Bacteroidota; class Bacteroidia; order Cytophagales; family Cyclobacteriaceae; genus ELB16-189. Next base: position 9,356 of record DAOOCD010000041.1, read on the forward strand.
CTCCGACCGCTCGCCTTTCTCAAGAGTTACGTGGGCATATAGCTCGTGATCTTTCAGTCGGTCAATCAGGTAAGACAACCCGTTACTTTGAGAATCGAGATAAGGAGTGTCAATCTGATGAATATCGCCCGTGAAAATTATTTTTGTGTTTTCACCCGCTCTTGTAATGATGGTTTTAACTTCATGCGGAGTAAGGTTTTGCGCTTCATCCACAATGAAGCAGATGTTAGATAAGCTTCGGCCGCGGATGTAGGCCAGTGGTGTGATCACAAGTTTTTCATTGGTTACCATTTCGGTGATTTTCGAATATTCCTTATCAGACTCACTGTATTGATTCTGAATGAACTTAAGATTGTCCCACAAGGGTTCCATGTAAGGATTTAACTTCGATTTTATATCACCTGGTAAATATCCAATGTCTTTATTGCTTAGCGGCACAATCGGTCTTGCCAGATAGATTTGTTTGTATTCTCTCTTCTGTTCCAATGCAGCGGCTAATGCAATCAGTGTTTTGCCGGTTCCGGCCACACCTTGCATCGAAACCAATTTAATTTCTGGTTTTAGTACAGCGTGAATCGCAAAAGCTTGTTCGGCATTCCGCGGTTTTATTCCATAGGCATTTCTTTTTTCAACTTGTTCCACCATGCCATTGGCAGAATTGAAAAATGCGAGAACCGATTTCTTTCCACTCTTTAAAATGTAATAGTGGTTTTTCATTGGCTTTTCTTTGCCAAGCACTTCTCCTGGGGGGCAGTACCCCTTTTCATACATCAGGTTAATGATAGAAGGATCGACATCTTCAATAACTGTGCGACCGGTATGAAGAGAGCTGATGTTTTGTATTTTGCCTGTGGTGTAATCTTCGGCTTGCAGGCCCAGAGCCTTTGCTTTTAGTCGAAGATTAACATCTTTTGATACAAGAATAACTTTCCTGCCCTTCTCTTCTTTTTGAAGAAGTAATGCTGAATTGAGAATCCGGTGATCGGGCTTGTCTTCATTGAATACTTTATTGGCATCCAGCTGACTGGTGCCGCCAGTATCCATCACCACCTTAAAATTTCCTTTTCCTTTGCCATTGATCGGATGCCACTGGTGCAGCATTTGATCCTTCGCAAGTTTGTCGATCAAGCGTATAAACTCGCGGGCCTCGAAATTTTTGGTGTCGTTCCCTTTTTTAAAGTTATCAAGTTCCTCAAGTACCGTTATCGGGATACCGATATCGTGTTCATCAAAGTTGAGAATGCTGTTGTGTTCATAAATAATAACCGATGTGTCAAGTACGAAAATCTTCTTTTCCTTGTCTTTCTTGCTCATAGTGTCAGGTTAAAAAAAAGCGAAGACACGTTTCTTACAATGGTGTAAAATAACCTTGCAAGTATGAAACGTATCTTCGCGCATCAAATCTATTGTCGAAATCTAATCAAAGGAGATCAAAAAATGCAAGACATTGAGTAATCTTTTCGTTACCAATGATCCAGAGATTCAACTACCCCATGCTAAACCCTTGAATATAAATCTCCTTTTTCTGAAGCGGTAATTCTTAGCACGTTGGCCAGCACGAGTAAAATGAGTTTGCGGCTTGCCTGGAAGCGATTCAAACCTGAAAATTTTCGGTAGTCTGCCAGCGAAAGAACAGGATGTTTGTCCAGGTATTCCATCAGATTTTTTTCTTGCTCACCAAATGTAAAATGGATGTCGCGCTTCTTTTTTGATCTGCGAACTATCTCTTCCATCTCTGCGCTGGCTTTGATGCTCATGTCATGCACTCGTACAAAAGTAGATCGGCTCCCTTTATCCAAAACGAGGTAATGTGGTCGCTTGGTACTTGGAGGCACATCAAAGCGTACTACAAAGCGGTTCTCTGAAATTCCGATTACAGACTCGTGGTAAGCCAGGGGCGGCTTGCAATGTTTCGTTAAGGATTCTCTTACAACGTGGGCTTCTTCATCGGGATACTTAACCCCGGGAATGCTTTTGTCATCATCAACTCCAATAAGTAATGTTCCGCCTTCGGTGTTTGCAAAGGCAATCAGTTCACGTACAATTTTTTCCGGGTAAGCGGCTTTGCGTTTGAATTCAAGTTGCAGACCTTCTCCTTCGGCCGCTAGTCTTTTCAACTCCCGAAAATGTAAGGAATCAACTTTTGCCGGTACCGAAGGCTTCATCGTCTTCCGATTCATCGTCTTCATCTTTGGGCAAGCTAAACATACTACTGAGTAAATCCTTGAACTGAAGACCTGAAGTAAGGTTGTGTTTGCTGATCAGGCTATATTCAGCCAAACCATGCAACGCAAACTCCATGAAGAACAATTTCAGGTTGTAGTCCTGACCTTTGTGAAATTCATTCACTAGGTCCAGCAGACCGGGTACTCCCCTGAGCGCCTTTTCGTAGTCCGAGTTACTCATGTCGTTAAGCAAATCGGTGGTGTTCCCATCACCAAACCAGTTGCTTATTTTCTTGTACGGACTTTTATCTTTTTGTTTTCTGAATTTATCTGGGTCTGGAAAATAATTTACAAACTGCGAACGAATGGCTTTGCCTACCAGATTATGAGCAACTATGCCCGGGCCTTCTTGTTGGCCTTCATAAACTAATTCTACTTTGCCTGTTATGGAGGGAACAACTCCACTAAAGTCCGCTATGCGAACCATTGTCTTCTTTTCATTATTCAAAAGTGCTCTTCTCTCGGCTGCAGCGAGTAAGTTTTCGAATGCAGATATTGTAAGGCGGGCAGAAACGCCACTCTTGGCATCCACAAATTCGCTCTTGCGGGCTTCAAAGGCAATTTGTTCAATCAGATCTTTCGCGATTTCGGGTACTGAAACAAGTCCTTTTTGTTCTTCGCGAATCTGAGCCTCTTGCTGCGTGATCTTCTTACTCACTTCCATTGACTTCGGATAATGTGTGATTATCTGGCTGTCAATACGATCTTTTAGTGGAGTAACAATGCTGCCCCGGTTCGTATAATCTTCCGGGTTGGCGGTAAAAACAAATTGAATATCCAGCGGCAACCGGATTTTAAATCCACGAATTTGTATATCGCCTTCCTGTAAAATATTGAACAAGGCAACCTGAATTCGTGCCTGCAAATCGGGTAACTCATTAATGACAAAGAGGCACCGATGAGAACGTGGGATTAGGCCAAAGTGAATTACACGATCATCAGAATATGGCAACTTAAGGGAAGCTGCTTTTATAGGATCCACATCTCCAATCAAATCAGCGATCGATACATCCGGGGTGGCCAGCTTTTCTGAGTATCGGTCATTGCGGTGAAGCCAGGTAATTGGAGTTTCATCCCCCATCTCTTTAATTTTATCTTGTCCAAACCGGGAGATGGGGTGAAGTGGATCGTCATTAAGTTCTGAACCTTCAATCACCGGGATATACTCATCCAATAGATGAGTCATCAGTCGCGCCAGTCGAGTTTTTGCTTGCCCGCGTAAACCCAATAAATTTATATCATGTCCTGCAAGGATGGCTCGCTCTAACTCAGGAATAACTGTTTCTTCGTACCCCCAGATTCCCTCAAACACATTTTCCTTCTTTCTGAGCTTATCAATTAAGTTTTCACGTAACTCATCTTTGATGGTTTTAAATTTATAACCAGCACTTTTAAGCTGGGCAAGAGTTTTAATTTTTTTATAGTCCATTTCGTTGTTAGTTCTTGGTTTTTGATTGACGGCTTTTGGATTTATTCACAACTAGTAGCCATCAACGTTTCATTACAAATTTTTTGTCCTGTTTTTCTTGAAGTCTTCAAACACGAGGTTACCCAATCCTTGCAAACTGCTATAGTAAGCCTGGCCATTGTTGGCTTTGGTGAATTCTCGCACAAAGGCTTTCAGGTAAGGATCTGTTGCGATCATAAATGTTGTAACCGGAATTTTTATTTTCCTTAATTGAGCAGCAAGTTCAAGGGTTTTGTTCAGAATCTTTTGATCGAGGCCAAAGCTGTTTTTGTAATATTTTATCCCTTGTTTTATACACGTGGGCTTGCCATCTGTGATCATGAAAATCTGCTTGTTGGTATTCTTTCTCCTTCTCAGGATATCCATCGCAAGTTCCAGACCGGCTACCGTGTTAGTATGATAGGGTCCAACCTGCAAGTAGGGTAAGTCTTTAATTTCAATCTGCCAGGCGTCATCACCAAATACAAGGATATCTAATGTGTCTTTTGGATATTTCCTGGTAATCAACTCTGCCAATGCCATGGCTACTTTCTTGGCGGGAGTTATACGATCTTCTCCATACAAAATCATGGAGTGCGAAATATCGATCATCAGTACGGTAGAAGTCTGGGTTTTAAATTCGCTCTCAATTACTTCCAGATCTTCTTCTGTCATAAAGAAGTCTTCCAATCCATGATTGATCTGTGCATTGCGCAGCGAATCAGTCATAGAGATTTGCTCAAGTGTATCGCCAAACTCGTAATCTCGTCTGTCGGTGGTGGGTTCGTCTCCACGCCCGCTATGATTTGTCTTATGCTCTCCGGACTTCGTCTTCTTTAATTTCCCAAATATTTCTTCTAGTGCCGATTGCCTGAGATTTTGTTCGCCTTTGGCTTTCAGTTTAAATTCTCCGTTCGGGCCCTCATCGGTGATGTAGCCGTTCTTCTTCAAGTCCTCGATAAAATCGCCAATTCCATACTGATCGGTTGTCAGTTTATATTGCTTGTCTACTTCAGTGAGCCACTGCAGGGCTTCCGTAACATTGCCTGAAGTGATGAGTATGAGTTGCATAAAAACCTTAAGGAGGCGCTCAAAGTCACTTTTCTCTTCATCTGGAGGGGGTGTGTATTTGGAAAATCGGTGTCCTAGCATGCGCAGTATAAGGAGTGTTCTGTACTAACCATAATTTCAGCCATTCTGTTTCAAATTGAATTTGAATATTTGACTCGATGAAATAACTCCTGAATTTATTGAAATGGGAAAGAAATTTCTGATTTTAGACAATATTAATGACTGAATGTTCGTCTTGAACTTTAGGAACCCCTATTGTCTTCAATATGAAAAAATTAACTCTTTTATTATTAATAATAACACTTCTGGCTTCGTGTTCTTCCTATACGTGTCCAACGTATTCAAACGGAACTCCGCTAGAACATTCTAAAGAAGTCAGGTGCTGACGATAGTCAGAGTTTAGTTTTTGAGTTCCATCGTGCCATAGATGTAATCCCAAAGTGGAGATGATACACCGAATACAACTTCTCCGTCCTTATAATGGTGAACACTGTGATTAACCCAAAGAGCTTTGAAGAAGTTTTTTGGAGGAGGAAATGCGTGTACCATGTAATGAACAGATAAGTAAGAAGCATATCCAACCAGGAACCCCGGTAAGAAGGCAAATACGAAATCACCCATGGCGACCTTAAAAAGTAAGAGAAGAATCGTGGCGATGGTTATGCTTAAAAGTGGAGGCATGGCCAACCGGTCTTTATCTTTCGGAAACTCATGATGAACTCCGTGAATCGTGTATTGTAATTTTTTTCTTACTTCTGTATACACCTTCATATGGAATACATATCGATGCATATTGTATTCTACCCAGGTAAATGCAATTAAGCCAATAAAAAAAAGAATTATGGTAGTAAGTGGGGAGAGGCTTGTGTTTTTTACATTCCAATAGAGTAATCCACCTGAATAGGAGAAGAAGATAATCAAGGGAATAGAAATATGCGTGCGGCTTAATTTCTCTAAAATGGGGTTTTCAAAAAGTTGTTTGGTGCCCTTGTTTTGCGGCTTAACCTCAGCAATCATAGTCTTCACAATTTCTCCGCGAATTTAATATTTTCAAATTATTCTTGACTCAGAAAAGCATCAATTAGTCGATTCTATCGCCCTGATAGCTGCGCTTTTCTCTATTACTTTTTCATAATACCGTTCATACAATGGCAAAATGTTGGTGATATCAAATTCTTTTGCTCGGGCTAATGCATGTTCTTTAAATGCCGGCAAGTTGTTTTTATCCAACACAAAAAGAGCCTTTCGGGTCATATCCTCAACATCGCCCACGTTACTCATGAAACCAGTAACTCCTTGAACATTCAGTTCTGGTAAGCCACCTGTATTTGTTGAAATAACGGGAACTTCACAGGCCATGGCCTCTAGTGCAGCCAAGCCAAAACTTTCCTTTTCAGATGGCATCAAAAACAAATCCGCTACTGATAAAACTTCTTCCACAGCTTCCAGTTTTCCTAAAAAGCGAACGGCATCATTAATTCCTAGTTCGCGGGTCATTACCTCAGCTCCATTGCGTTCTGGTCCATCTCCAATCATCAGCAATTTGGATGGTATTTCTTTATGAATGTTATTGAAAATAGAGATAACATCGTCCACACGTTTTACTTTACGAAAGTTGGATGTGTGAACAATCAGGGCTTCCCCATGCGGACAGATTGCTTTTTTGAAGTGATCCTTCTTTTGTTTTTTAAATTTTTCCAGATCGATAAAATTGGGGATCACCTCAATATCGCGGGTTATTTTAAAGGAGTGATAAGTTTCTTTTTTTAGATCTTCAGATACAGAAGTAACTCCATCAGACTGATTAATACTAAACGTTACTACTGGCTCATACGAGGGATCTTTACCAACCAGGGTAATATCGGTACCGTGCAAGGTGGTTACCACCGGGATATAAATGCCATGGGTTTTTAAAATTTGTTTTGCCATATAGGCAGCGGAGGCATGAGGAATTGCATAATGAACATGCAGCAAATCCAACTGTTCGTTTCTTACCACACTTACCATTTTACTGGCGAGCGCTAACTCATAAGGGGGATATTCAAATAGGGGATAGGAACGAAATTCAACCTCATGGTAGAAAAGATTCTCGTTGAGAAAATCCAACCGGCTGGGTTGGCTATAGGTGATGAAATGTACCTGGTGCCCTTCTTTAGCCAGCGCTTTTCCTAGTTCAGTGGCTACTACGCCACTACCGCCAAAGGTCGGGTAACATACAATACCAATTTTCATGAGTTAACTTTTTAGAAGGATGTCAGTTATAGATGCTTCAGATTTAAACCCGATTTTACACGCTTTAGTTTCGGAATTTGATCTAAAACCGCATTTTTATAACCTTTTTTAATATTGCCGGTAGTTAAAAATGGCCCGGTAGATTACTTCCTGAATACGAGGACGAATATTCGCGTTTAATAGTTTATTATTCGTCATATCCGGATGAACCCTGTTGGAGAGGTAAATGAAAACCAGATTAAACTCTGGATCTACCCAAATGCAGGTTCCCGTAAATCCTGTATGTCCGAACGTCTTGTTGGAAGCAAAAAGAGTGGTTGGACCCGCCCAATCGCTTACCATGGGTTTGTCCCAGCCAAGGCCGCGCCTGCTAGTTTCATATTGCTTGTTTATAAAGAGCTCAATTGTTTCTGGCTTAAAAAATTGTTGCCCGCCATAACTTCCTTTTTGCAGCAGCATTTGTCCAAGCTTGGCCAGGTCGTTCGCATTTCCAAAAAGACCTGCATGACCCGCTACATTTCCATACATAGCCGCTCCCTGATCATGAACATAACCAATCAGAAGTTCTTTTCTGAATAATTTATCATCCTCGGTAGGTGCTATCTGATCAATAGGAAATTTTCTCAAGGGAAGATAGCCTAAGGTGTAGGCGCCTAAGGGCTCGTAGATATTTTGTTCTAAAAAATCTTCAATGGGCTGATTCAACATTTTTTCGGCAAGTCTTTGCAGAATGTAAAAGCCCATATCGCTATACCGGTAATCATATACTGTGCGTGGTGGTTTCTCCCGTATTTTAGCTTTAATGATCCAACTCCAGAGACTGTCTTTCATCACTTTGGAAGCATATATTCCTTCAGCCACAGGAAAGGGATAATCCAGGTTGGTCTGATAGCTATAATAGGCAGGCAGCAGCTTTCCATCTTTTACAGTTTCGGCCCAGAACGGAAGAAAGGGCCATAAGCCCGCCTGGTGAGTCAGTATATCTTTAATGATAAAATCTTTCTTATTGGATTCTTTTAATTCAGGTAAGTAAACGGACGCCTTTTTATTAATATCAATCAACCCTTTTTCGTGCATGAACATAACGGTTTGCAGAGTTGCTGATACTTTAGTTACTGATGCGAGGTCGTAGATAGTTTGTTCGGTTACGGGTATTTTGTTTTCATAGGTAAGCCAACCGGCAGAGTGTTCATAGATTACTTTGCCATCTTTAGCTACAAGTAAATGACTTCCTGGGGTGGCACCACTGTCGATCGCTTCGTGTGCAATGGCATCTATTTGTTCCAGTGTTTTACTATCAATGCCAGCGGCTTCGGGCAACGAGTAAGAGAAACGATTTAACGATGTACTTGCAAGGCCTTGCCCTTCTTTAAACTCATCGCTGACTGTAATTGGAAACACACCCTGAGCGTACATTCCTCCAAATACAATTTGAGCTGCAATTTTAGGAATCCAGTCTTCATCCGTATAGCCTGCCAATACTGTAGGCAATTCTTTCCACTGAATAAGTTCTTTTGGATTGCCGAAGTGGCATAAGATTACTGTTTTCTTTCGTGCCAGGCTTCTGATAAATGGTGCAACTTCGTTAACAAAGGAAGAAGCGTACGGGAAAACTCCGATAACGATTACATCAGCACTGGCTAACTTTGCTTTAAGTGAAAGTGTATCTCCAGCCATGCGTAATGCATAGTGTTGGAAGGCGGCATACTTTGACAGGTATCTCGTAAATTCATTTTGTTCCTCTTTTCCAATACTGATGGAGGCAAATCTTTTTCCTTCAATTAAGGAAATGGGTACGGATTTTTTTGAATTTCTTAAGATAGTTACAGAAGATTCTGAAAGTTGATGTTTCAAAAGTTTGGCAGAGGGCGAATTTATGCGACTTACCAGGTTGTCTGTATTTATCGATTGGTGGTTATATAACCCTGCTTTGTATTTGGCAGCAAGAACTTTCTTAACTGCCTCATTTAATCGGGCTTGCAAAGCTTTGTCTTTCTTAATTGCCTTTGAAATTTTCTTTACCGCACCGGCAAGATCGTTTGGGTTGATTAGCATATCATGACCCATTTCAAGAGCTAGTTTTTCAATCTCTCCAGCTTGCTGGTTGCCAGCAAGCTTTTCGAGATAAGTGATGTCGCCAAAAACAACTCCTTTAAAATTTAGTCTGGATTTCAGAATTTCAGGCATAAAAATTTGAGTGGCAGGGCTGTTCATTGATTGTTCCGGAGGAGTGAAGTGAAGATTCGAGGTAAGGATGCCATCAATTCCTTGATCAGATAACTGATAGAAAACGGATAATCCGATTGAATCAATTTTATTGATGTTAAGAAATAGCGTGGAGTCTCGGGTTTCTGTGATTTTAGGTTTAGTTAATTCCGGCAAATGTATTGTGCAAACGAGCGCCCCATTTTGTTGAAGTCCTTTTGTAAAGGAGATTGCTTTTTCGCCCGTCCTTTTTGCGTTATCGCTAAAATAACTCAAGGTATTTGGATAGCTCTGTGAGTCAATAGCAAAATCAGCATTTGGTGCAAAGTTCACATGAATACCCAAAACACTCATTTCGCGAGCAATTTCTTTACCGAGGTTGTAAACAAGATCGTTGTTTTGTATCGAGCCCAATACCATTGGCTTTTGAAAACTTATAACGCTATCGAGTGATTGTGAAAGACCCCACGCTGCACGTATACCTACCAACAAGGGCACACTGGATTCGCCTTGAAGTTTATTTATAAGATTTGCGTGACTCTGTGGCCCGCCCTGGGTTATAAGAATTCCACCAGGGTGGTAGTTTTTAATCATACTTGTTAGTTGTTCCAACTCCTCTTCGTTGTTATAGGCAGAAGCGGAGATCATAAACAACTGGCCAATTTTTTCGTGGGTGTTTAGGGTTTGAAAAACACTATCTACCCACCGGGTTTTAGCATCCTGAGCTTGAATAGTTAACTGAATGAATATGAGTAGAATACTAAAGAAAACTTTTTTCAACATCCGGCCATTCGATTTTTGTAACTTTACCATTCTTTTTCGTCTCGAATTAGAGTAGTAACGAAAAAGAAGAGGTTAATCAGATGCGAAGCTACATTTAGAATAAAAGAAAAGCTATGAAGTTTTTATCCTTATTCACAAAAGCTCCTCAACATCAGCGGTTCAATTACAACCCCAGGTTTTATGATCCGCAAAAGGAGGAAATGAAAGAGCGGGAAGAGCGAATAAAATTGGAAGTTATCCGGAATAGAGGTGAAGTGCCAGAAGAAGCAGGTAATTATCGCTCTCGTATTGCCGGATCATTTCAGGCAGCCCGAAAGCGAAGTAAAGGCGAATCGGGTGGGGGAGTTAGTGCAACGATGATCCGACTCGGGATTCTTTTATTTTTTACCATTTTTATAATAGCTTTTCTGGAATGGGGACAACCTGTTCTTTATTCTCTTTTTCTATTCATACCCTTTTACTTTTACTTAAAGTTTAAAAGTAAATAGCACATTAGTTCCTGCATGCCAGACATCATTCATTTATTGCCAGATTCTATTGCCAACCAGATTGCTGCCGGGGAGGTAGTGCAACGGCCTGCTTCTGCAGTAAAGGAGTTAATGGAAAATGCGCTGGATGCTGAAGCCACTTCAATAAAGCTATTTGTAAAAGAGGCAGGCAAGACCTTGATTCAGGTTATTGACAATGGTGCGGGGATGAGTGAAACAGACGCACGCATGAGTTTGGAGCGACATGCAACTTCAAAAATCCGTACAGCCGATGATTTATTCCGCTTACGAACCATGGGCTTTCGGGGCGAAGCACTCGCATCGATCGCTGCGGTGTCGCAGTTTGAGATGAAAACCCGTCAGGCTCATTCTGATTTAGGTACGCAGTTATTAGTTGAAGCTTCGGAAGTAAAAAGTCAGGGTCCTGTTGCTTGTGATAAGGGCACCAGTATCACAATAAAGAATTTGTTTTATAATATACCGGC
>DAOOCD010000041.1:20391-21972 GCA_035408225.1 Cyclobacteriaceae bacterium
CTCAACCATGCGGTAACGAGTGCTTTCGAAGGTCTGCTGCCCGATGGGAATTTTCCTTTTTATGTTTTGTTTATTGAGATTGATCCGAAGCATATTGATGTAAATGTGCATCCTACCAAAACAGAAATAAAATTTGATGACGAGCGCGCAGTGTATGGGGTAGTGTGGGCTGCAGTAAAGCAGGCATTAGGTGCGCATAACCTAGCTCCTGCTATTGATTTCCAGTCGGATATAAATATTGTAGGAAAGCTCAATCAAAATCTTACAAAGGAGCAATATATGGACGAGCAGTTTTCAACATCGTTGCATCGCTCGAACCTGCAGAACTGGGAAAAGATTTTTGAAGGGGAGGCACCACAATCCAGGCTATTTCAAAATGTAGAGACGGAGGACAAAGTGCTCCGATTTGAAAGTGCCCTCAATCAGCCAGGCTCGCCCGGACTTATCAAAGACGAACAAGCTTATTTTCAGTTTCAACAGAAATACATTGTTTGGGCTTCCAAATCAGGAGTGATGATTATTGACCAGCAAGCCGCTCATGAACGGGTGTTGTTTGAGAAGTATGTTGCCCGATTGAAAGGTAATCCAGGCAATAGTCAGCAAAGTCTTTTTCCACAAACTGTGACTCTCAGTGCCTCTGATTTTGCCCTGGTAATGGAAGTGGAACAGGAATTGGTATCACTCGGATTCAGGTTTGAAGTATTTGGGAAGAATACATTATTAGTCACAGGAATACCGGTTGGTGTGGAGGCTTCAGAAAAAGAGCTTTTTGAAGGACTGCTTGAACAGTTTAAAAAGAATCAGTCCGAGTTGCAGTTACCATTACGCGATAATTTAGCCTTGGCTCTGGCGAGGCGTTCTTCCGTTAAATCAGGCCAGAAATTAGTTCACGAAGAGATAAAATCAATAGTGGAGGGCCTGTTTGCCTGCGCGAAACCTAATTTTTCTCCGGATGGCCACCCAACATTTTTTACTTTTGAATCGTCTAAGATAGAAAGTTACTTTACCCGTTAACCCGATAGCATGTTTAGACTTACCCCGTTGGTCAGAAATCTGATCATAATTAATGTAGTTGTTTTTTTGGCTCAGAACTTACTTAGCAATTTGTATCTGACTGAGTATATGTCTCTTTGGAGTATTCATTCGCCTAACTTTAAGCCCTATCAGTTTTTTACTTACATGTTTGCCCATGGTGGGTTTGGTCATATATTTTTTAATATGCTTGCCCTGGCTTCGTTTGCACCTATTCTGGAGAGTTATTGGGGTGAGAAGAAGTTCCTGATATTTTATTTAGCAACAGGTATCGGTGCCGGAGTAATTTATGCATTAGTCAATTTCTTTCTGGGAACCAGCGCGGGAGGTATTATGCTTGGTGCCTCCGGAGCCATCTATGGAATATTAATGGCCTTTGGCATGGTCTTTCCAAACCTGGAACTTATGTTACTTTTTCCACCCATTCCAATAAAAGCTAAATACATGGTCTTTATTATGGGATTTATAACCTATGCTTTGGATAGAAGTGGTACAGTGGCGCACCTTGCTCACTTTGGAGGTGCATTTGTGGCGTTTATTATAATTACT
>DAOOCD010000042.1:0-10313 GCA_035408225.1 Cyclobacteriaceae bacterium
CATTGCGCGGGCTCTCACCCGTGCTAAAGAAATAGGAGTTCGTAAAGTGACGGGTGCTTTACGTAAAAATCTGATCTTTCAGTTTTTAAGTGAGTCAATCATCACTGCTCTCTTAGCTCTCGTCATGGCCATAATTCTGATGCTCATCATTGCCCCGGCATTCAAGGAACTTTGGGTGAACAAGTACCTGAATTTTGAACTTCCCTCCTTGCCATCGGTTTACCTGGTTTTCCTCGGTTTCGCTTTGTTGATTGGCGTTCTCGCGGGGCTGTATCCGGCTTTATATCTATCGAAACATCAACCTATAAAAGCACTTAAAAACCTGAGCCATGAAACACCAGGAAAGTTTGGTATGCGTAAAGTATTAGGCGTTTCACAATTTGTTATATCGTTGTTATTTATCACAACATCGATCTTGATTTACAATCAATTCAAACATTTCATTTCTTTTGATTATGGGTTCAATACCCATAACATAGTTAACATTGAATTACAGGGAATAGACCCTGAGAGGTTATCGAACGAATTGCAAGGTGTGCCAGGCGTTACCACCATTTCCGCATGCGATGTGATTCCTGCGGCCGGAAGAAGTAATGGTAATGAGGTGCGAAGATCCGGAAGCAATGATGAATACTTCAGCAACGACTTATTGCTTGCTGACGAAAATTTTATGGGAAATCTTGGAATCAAACTCACTGCCGGAAGAAATTTTACGCATGAAGAGCCAGCTCAGAATATTCTGGTAAACGAAGCCATGGTAAAGCAGTTGGGATTCAAACATTCATCAGAAATTGTTGGAGAGGTTCTGGAGACGAAATGGGGTAGTGAACAATTCAAAGTCATCGGTGTGGTAAAGGATTTTAGATATAGATTATTGGTCAATCAGCATGAAATCAGACCCATGATGGCTCGCAATGAACCGGAGCACTTTGAATACCTCAATGTAAAGTTGAGTTCAACGGATTTGATGAGTACGATGACCCGTCTGGAGAGTACGTGGAAAAAAATTGATCCTATTCATCCCTTCAAGTATGAATTCTTTGACGACCAGTTGCAAGCCACCCATCACGCCATTTTTGACATCGTTGCCATTCTAGGGTTCATTTCCTTCCTGGCAATCGTAATTGCCTGTTTAGGATTGTTGGGCATGGCCACCTACACGGCCGAGCGCAAAACAAAAGAAGTGGGCATCCGAAAAATTCTGGGGGCCAGGGAATACAGCATTGCCCTTCTTCTCTCCAAAGGTTTTTTGAGAATGCTGGCTGTGTCGGTTTTGATTGGCGCTCCTTTAAGTTATATCATCAACAACCTTTGGCTTCAGGAATTTCCTAACCGGGTGGAGTTTGGATTGAGTACTGTCCTTCTTGGCACTTTCATTCTATTAGTGTTAGGCATTTTGACTATTGGATCACAAACGCTTAGGGCTTCAAAAAACAATCCGGTGGATGCATTGAAGATGGAATAAGAGGTCGTTCGATATCAGGAAAAAGTGCCCGTCATTGGACGTTTTTATATTTGCCGATGGATAGAAATGTACTATTTATTCCCAATTCAATGATTTACTCGTGGCCGGGTTGTTGATTACTTCGGAAAAAATACTTACCTACTGAAATGTTTCAATCCTGGTTATTTATTCGAATCATTTTAAAAAATCGGGAAGCATACCTGTTAAAAATCATTACGCTAGCTGTCGCCTTTGCCAGCGCTACCCTCATCGCGTTATTTTCATTAAATGAATTTGGGTATGATCGCTTTCATTCTGAAGCACATTCCGTCTTTAGAGTGCTGCAACGAAATAATGAGGAGGGGTTTAGCGGAAACCGGCTTTCATCCAGAATTCCTTTACCGATTTGCAATACATTGTCTTCACTCAATGATTCTCTTACGGTAGCCCGAATAAAAGTTATGAACAACATTGGCGTAGTGGCCAACGGGCAACAACACCATGATCAGAAAATACATACGGCCGACTCAACACTGCTTTCAATTTTCACATTTGATGTGGCGTACGGGTCGTTGGAAGATTTTAAAGAGAAAAATCCCGTTGTCCTTTTGTCTGAACGGAAGTCTGTTCATTACTTTGGTAGCGCACAAAGTGTAGGCAATATTCTTAAACTACACGCATTGGGCGATACTCTTTATTGCAAAGTAGCGGCCGTCTTTCACGACTTCCCAAAAAACTCGCACGAAGACTTTGGCGTGTTTTTACGATTTGATTCGAAAAGTATTTCTACACTTCATTTTAATGCCGAAGATTTCAATCTCTATGGGCGCATCCGGCAAGGAACAAAAAAGGCCTATGAAGAGCGGTTAAATAATCCATCAGCAAATGTTACGTATTTTTTGCAGCCTATCCAGGCGATTTACTTTGGCCCAAGGGTAATTGGCGAAGAGGCCCAGCATGGAGATGAATACAGCATCTTGATTTTGCTTTGCCTCACGGGTTTGATTCTTTTTTTAGCGCTAACCAGTTTTGTCAATCTAACTACACTCACATTACCGCATCGGTCAAAAGAACTGGCCATAAAAAAACTCTCTGGCTCAAGTCAGTTTATGATTTTGTTGGCTTTTGCAAAAGAGTCGTTTGCTTTAGTGGGCATTTCATTTGCCCTTGGTATGGTTATTCTACTAAGTGCCAATACATTTATTGAGCCAATACTTTTAATCAATACAGGTAACCTGCTGCTTACCGCTGATCAATCGCTGATCCTGGTTGCTTTGCTATTGATAATCATTGGTGGAATCGCCCCGTTATTTATGGCTAATAAATTTGCCCTAGCCACACCGACCCGACTGCTGAGAACAGAGACTATTACGTTTCCTCGATTCAAACGGGTTATCGCGTTCATGCAACTTGGAATTAGCATCTTTTTGATTGTGGCTTCTCTTGTTATCAGGCGCCAGGTAAATCACTCCCTAATAAAGGAGCCGGGGCGCAATCACTATCAGATTGTGTATTTAAACTATCCTGCAGACTATACGAATGAAGGCCTTTGGGACCTACGCGCGCATTGGAAAAGAAACAATCCGAACATTCAGGATGTGATGGCAACTTCACAACTTCCCAATCGCATTCAAAGTAAAGAACTTGACTCAGATCTTTATTTCATGACAGTAGATCGGGGCTTTCTTGATTTTTTTGATTTGAAGACAACTCAAGGAAGATGGTTTCAGGCAAATGATGACGCTCCAATGGCAGTCGTAAACAAAGCGGCACACTCAACACCTAACAACGAAATCATTGGTGTAGTTGAAAATATGAGTGAGCAATTTAATCAGCCACAAAAACCAATTAAGTATCTGGTGAATAATGAGGTAAACTACAATTTTCTGTGCGTACGTATTCTGGAAGTAAATATCCGCAATACAGTAACCTATCTCTCAACCTTTTTCACGTCACCCGCGGCTCCTTTAAAGGTAACATTCATGGATACCCATTTTGAAGAATGGCTTCATTATCAAGATCGATTGAATAGACTTTCAGAAATGCTGGCCATCATTTCAGGTGTTCTGTCATGCTTCGCCATCTATGGATTGAGCATAAGTTTAGTGCGCGATAAGCTAAAACAGATTGCCATTCACAAACTCTATGGAGCAACCATCTTACGGATAACGAGGTTGCTGGCACGTGAATTTGCTTTGCAGATGGGGCTGGCCATTTTAATTTTTGGACCCTTCACCTACATTTTTTTAAAAGAATTCTTACGCAATTTTGTTTACGTCACTGCCTTTCAATGGACCGATTCTATCTATCCGCTTTCTTATTGCATACTAGTTATACTGGCGCTCTGCGGATTTCAGGCATTTAGTTTAAATCGTACAGATTTAACCGGAGCTCTCAAAGGATAGTATGGATATTATTTTGGTGGCATCGTTCCAAAAACCTTATCCCACAACATGGTGGATACACCAAACACTTTGCTTTCCGGATATTTATAATGATGAAGCATATGGTATTTCCAAAGCCGGTTGAGTGGTCCGAATTCAGGAGCCTTATACCGGTGCTCGGCATAGTGTAACGAAATGTAAAGCACATAACCAAAGAGAAAGCCAGGCAGGAATGCCAATGCATAGTCTCCCATTGTTAAAGTGAAAAGGGCATAGAAAACTATAACCAAAACAATGGCTGGCAATGGAGGCATTGCAAGGCGGGTTGGATCTTTAGGATATTGATGATGAATACCGTGGCCTGCATGCTGTATTTTCAGCAACCACTTGTTGGTGGTATGAACGTGATAAACATACCGGTGAATCCAATATTCTGAAAATGTCCAGAAGAGCCAGCCCATGCCAAATAATAAGAAGAATACCAATGCGCTATGTTGCTGCAAAGCGACATAGGAAACCCAGGTGCAAATAATCAGGTGTATAGTTACTGGTACAACAATATGTGTTCTTGTAAATACTTCAAGCCATCGATTTTTAAAGATCTCATCAGTGCCGCTGTTTCTCGGCCTGAGATGCTCTGGAATGCTATCGAGTTGCTTCACCATAAGAGTTACGTATTCAGTTTTTCAAATTTTGCAGTAAAGTGCCTTAAGAAAGGTGGCTCATAGGTTATTCTGAACCCTCGCTTCTGTTCTTTCATTTCGAGGATATCATCAAATACATCAATTACATAATCAATGTGACTTTGTGTATACACTCTGCGCGGAATTGCTAATCGAACCAATTCATTTTTTGCGGGAACGAGTTTTCCCTGTTGATCATACTTACCAAACATCACGCTACCAACTTCTACGCAACGAATTCCCCCTTGTGTGTAGAGATCACAAACCAATGCTTGTCCGGGATATTCTTCTACAGGAATGTTGTGATACAATTTCTTTGCGTCAATATACACGGCATGTCCCCCAATCGGCCAAACCACTGGTATTCCCTTTGCTTTTAAATGTTCTCCGAGGTAAGCCGTACTTCGTATTCTGTAATGGAGATAATCCGGGTCAAACACTTCTTTCAATCCGATAGCGATTGCTTCCATATCGCGACCTGATAATCCGCCATAGGTGGCAAAGCCCTCTGATATAATTAAAAGATTGGTGCACTTCCTGCTCAACTCGTCATCATTCATGGTCAATAGCCCGCCCATGTTAACGAGGCCATCTTTTTTTGCGCTCATCACAAATGCATCCGCCAGCCGAAGCATTTCTTTCGCGATATCTTCGTACGATTTAACCTCATACCCAGGCTCGCGATGTTTTATGAAGTAGCTGTTCTCTGCAATCCGGCAACCATCAATCACCAGCAAGAGATTATAATCATCACAAATTTTTCTTACTTCTTTCACATTACTCATGCTCACGGGTTGTCCGCCCGATGAGTTATTGGTAACGGTCATGATCACCGCAGCAACATTCTTTGCTCCGTATTGAAGGATTAGTTCGTTTAGTTTTTGGGTGTCAATATTTCCTTTGAAAGGCAAGTCAATTTCCGGGTCGGTAGCGGCATCAGGCATTATATCAATAGCTGTTGCCCCGGTGAATTCAATATTGGCGCGTGTGGTATCAAAGTGAGTATTGCTGAAAAATACTTTTCCCTTGCCACCCAATATTCCGTAGAGTATTCTTTCTGCTGCCCGACCCTGGTGGGTTGGAAGAATATGGGGCATGCCAGTCAGCTCTTTGACTACTTCCTCCAGGTGTAACCAGCTTCTTGCCCCCGCATAACTTTCATCGCCCATCATCATGCCCGCCCATTGACGGTCACTCATCGCTCCTGTTCCGCTATCAGTAAGCAAATCTATAAACACATCACTGGAGTGAAGCAAAAAAGGATTGAACCCGCACTGCCTTAGCGTTTCAATTCTGTATTCTTCTGTTGTGATTCTTACTGGCTCCACCATTTTGATTCGGAATGGCTCTGCCAGAGTACGCATCTTATTGCTCATCGTCTGAAATTATCAGAACAAAAGAGACAATTAATTTCTGGGGAGAAAATGACTTAGATCATGAAAATCAGATCTAAGAGAAATAAGACCCACTAAGTAAATTACTTTAATCCATCTGTAAAATGCTTCCGGGATTTTTCCTGGCTAAACTTGTCCTTATTAAAAACGTTTGATTCGCCTTTAGGAATGGAAAGTGATTTAAAGTCAGGGCCTTTGATCACTTTGGCCTGAAATAAAATCTGACCCACGTGTGAAGAATAATGTGCTAGTTGGCGTTGAATGGCTTCTAGCACCGATTGGCCTTCGTTGCGAATGTATATAATTCTGGATAGGTCATCTGAATTCAAGTTTCCCAACGCACTAAACAAACAGGTCCAACCTTCTTCCCAGGCCTTCATCATGTTTGCTTTGTCAGGATAGGATTGCTCAAACTCAGCTTCCCGGTTGCGCCATGTTTTTTCACCATCCGAGTTTAAAAAATCTGTCCAGCGCGAAAGCATATTCCCACTAAGGTGATGAACAATCAATGCAATACTGTTGCTGGCTTCGTTAGGTTTGCACAGAACTTCTTCGTCTGCAAGCTGGGCCATGGCCCCTTCGCCCAATTTTTTATAATAGTGAAAGAGCTTAATGGCGCTTTCTAAAAAGATTTCATCATTGGATCTCTGCATATAGAAAAGGTGTCTAACAAAACTGGGGCTGACCAGAAAGTCAAAATATGAATTGAGGTGTCATTCCGGGCTTGACCCGGAATCCCGTTAAGTCTTTATACATCGGGATCGCGGCTCAAGGCCGCGATGACAGATTGACTTTTTAGTCAACCCCGATTCTATTCTACCTCAGCAGGTTCAGCGGTTTCTGCCTTCTCTTTCGTAACAGGCCCGCGCGGATTCTGAGCTTCATACTTTTTTCTAAGCTCTGCTGCATCCTTTTTATTCTTTGAGTGCAGAATATGTTTAGGTACGCCTTTCAAATCCCAAATCAAACCAACTGCAGCGAGTCCTCTTAAAATATAATAGGTTATGTCAATCTCCCACCAGAAAAAACCCTGGCGTGCAGCAGTCTCGTAGTAATGATGATTGTTGTGCCAGCCTTCACCCATCGTTACCAATGCAAGAACCACACTGTTTTTGGATTCATCGCCTGTTTCATAACGTGGCTTGCCAAACTTGTGCATGATGGAGTTAATAGAAAATGTGCCGTGATATAAAATCACTGTGCTCAAAAAGAATCCTATAAACAGTGTGCTTAATCCTGCAGAGGTAAACATGGTTAAAATACTTCCACCATTTACAATCCCGCCAAGAGCAGTAACAACAACGGCCAGAATCGTTGGCGCAACTAAATAATGTTCATTCAACCAAACCAACTCTGGGTACTTGGCATAATCACCAATTACTTTATAATCTGTTTTTTTAAAATCAGGTCCTACAATCCAGCCAATGTGCGAATACCAGAAGCCATAAATTTTCATAGAGTGTGGATCGGCAGGCGTATCGCTATGGCGATGGTGATGACGGTGATGAGCTGCCCACCAAAGCGCACCTTTTTGTGCGGTAGTCTGCGCCATAAAGGCAATTACAAACTGAAACCAGCGCGAAGTTTTATAGGACTTGTGGGCGAAGTAACGGTGGTAGCCACCCGTAACCCAAAACATGCGGAAGAAGTATAAAAAAATACACACCATCCAGTCGAAAAAGGTAGCGCCTGTCCACAATGCACCTAATGGCATCAGGTGAATTAGCGCAAATGCAATCTCCTGCTTTAAAATGGGTTTACTTCTCACCTCCGGAACTACAGCTTCTTGTGCCATGATATTTTCTTCAAATGTTTTAAGTCGTACGTTATATAGGTGTGAGACCGCCTTGAGCGGCTTTACGCATTACACACTACTTGCAAAGATAACGTGAATTGGCGGGAATAATTCCATGCGTTTTACATTATCTGTATATTCTAATACAAACGAACGTTTAAAACACACTTGATTTAACTTAAAAATGATTTAAATCATGAAATCATTACGTTGAAAAATAATTCTAATCAACTGGATATTTGATCCCTGCCTTCGCCCGAATGATATCCAACGTTTGCATTAACAATAGCGTGAGCTCATGGGTAAGCACGGGGCTCTCAACAAGATTCATATTCAAACATTCATTGACATGCCGTGCTTCATATTCATACCCATTGCCTGCGGCTTTCTCGAAGGGAATTATTTCACGTGTATCTACAATGCCGGGATAATATTCGAGCGCTGTAGTTGGTCCGTGAAAGCGGTGTGTGAGCCTTATGCGGCCCTGATCACCGGCAACATCAGCACCCGTAGCAAGATTGGAAGCGAAAGAGCAAAACAACTGCGCTATCGCGCCATTATTATACCGGAAACGAATTGCACATTGCTCATCTACCCCTGTTGATGCTGGAGTCATTACCGCATCAATGTGATCTGGTTTTCCGAGTATATCCAGGGCAAGAAAAATTGGGTACACTCCAATATCAAGCAAAGCGCCTCCTCCTAAAGCAGGATCATATAGCCGTGGTGGAAATGGTGGCGTAGGAATAAATCCAAACTCTGCATTCAGATATTTTATGGCCCCCACTTTTCCTTGCGCAATTAATTCCTTCATCTTGAGATAGTGCGGCAGTAAGCGCGTCCAGAAGGCTTCCATAATAAACGTGTTCTGTGATCTAGCGAAGTCTATCATTTCCCTGGCTTCACGATAGTTTATGGCAAATGCTTTTTCACAGAGTACAGCTTTCTTGTGTTTCAAACACAACATCACATGTTCGTGATGCAATCCATGCGGAGTGGCTACATAAATTACATCTACTTCCGGGTTGCTAACCAAGGCTTCGTAACTTCCATGAACATATTTCGCTGGAAAATCTTTAGCGAAGGTTGCCGAAGTTGCTTGTTCACGGGCGCCAACGGCAATCAGTTCCGCATCCTGTACCAGTTTAAGATCAGCCGCAAACTTGCGTGCTATCTTACCACAACCCAAAATGCCCCAACGGATTTTTTTCATTTGAAATCGAATTTCAATTATTACTTATCTGTGCTACAATTTTCCGATATAAGGAAATTTCGTGGTCGTGAAAATACCCGGTATCATCATTTTTAAAATGATAGTTAGACGAAAGTTTTACGATCACAACGTCTTTATCGGGATCGATATAAATAAACTGACCGTAGATCCCTTGAGCGTTGAATTCGTCTTCACCTCCAAAGGGAATCCACCATTGGAATCCGTAGCCATCCTTTCGCAATGCAGTGCTTCGTTTACCTGGCATCACATGGGGTGCATCCGGTGTTACCGAGGCGATCACCCATTCTTCAGGCACCACCTGTTTACCTTGCCATCTTCCTGAATCCAAAAACAGTTGACCAATTTTAGCGTAATCACGGGCGGTTGCGTTTAATCCACCAATAGCAAACTCCATCCCGCTTTTATCAATAATCCAATAGGCCTCAGATTCAGCACCTATTTGCGACCATAACTTTTCATTCATATAATCGGTGATAGAACGGCCGGTGGCTTTGGTTAGAATCATTCCCAATACCTGCGTATCAATACTCACGTATAAATTATAAGTACCTGGCTCGCGTGCCCGTTTCAATCGCTTGGCAAAATCAGCCATGGGCATGCCTAAAGCAAAGTACCTGCCCATTACATTTATATCAGAATTGAAATCCCCGTAATCTTCATTGAATCCAACCCCCGAAGACATTTGCAATACATCTTTTATTCTTACTTTATCATACCCTGTGCCCACAAATTCAGGCAAGTAATCTGTAACAGTCTGTTCAATACTTTTTATTTTTCCTTCGCGAATGGCAATACCGATAAGTGCTGAGATTACTGATTTTGACATCGACCACGAGATATGGTGGTCCTCTTCCCTAAATTGATTCGAGTAGTTCTCAAAATAGATGGTGTCATGACGAATGACCAGCAAGGCATCGGTAAGTGTAAAGTCAAGATAGGCTTTTGTATTAACTGTTGAATCCTCGTATTGAAAAGTTTCGGGAAGTATAATGGACTGAGCCCGTTTTGGAAAGTAGTGGGGATTGGTCGATCTGGGTACCGTAGTGGTGGTGAAAATATTTTTTACATTCTTAAAGTTGCTTGAGATGGAACCGGCATCAAAGAAAGTAAGTACCTTATA
The DNA here is from genome assembly GCA_035408225.1 of Cyclobacteriaceae bacterium. GTDB lineage: Bacteria > Bacteroidota > Bacteroidia > Cytophagales > Cyclobacteriaceae > ELB16-189. Next base: position 10,055 of record DAOOCD010000042.1, read on the forward strand.
CAGCTGGTAAGCTTCATGTCGAAAGAAAAGTATAACTAAGAGAACAACCAGTCCCAGTACGCTAGCAAGTCCAAGTACGATTTTACGAATAGCTTTCACCCAGGTCAGTTCTTAATAAGAACATAATATTACTAAAAATTTTATGCCCTCTACCAATACTGATTAAATTGAAAACTGGATTAATTCAATAATCCGGAATATTCATTCCTAAAATAATATCTCGCTTGCCCACCCAGGTACCATCTTGTTTCTTAGTCAA
>DAOOCD010000042.1:10413-21617 GCA_035408225.1 Cyclobacteriaceae bacterium
GTTTTTCCATCAGATTGATAAATGGTGCCGCTGATTTCCAGCTTTGGTCCTGGTTCTTTGAAGTCTGGCAACGTATCAATACTTGTTAATTTCTTAGAGCCGTATTCAAACACAGCTTCGCAACCTTCGCAGCTACCACCTACTCGCTGAGCAGATGCAGCCGTAAATGCAAAGGCTAGTATAACTGTTATAATATGTTTCATGGAAGGACGGGGCTCCTACCAGTATACGATACCTAATTTATTTCGTTACGCTTATTGAGGGTCACCTTCCTGTATTCCAAGTGGAACCTCATTTTTAACAGGCTCTAGAGAAGTCAGGTATTTATACAGGGCCGTCAACTCGAGATCACTCATTCGGCTGAATGGGCCCCATGGCATAGGACTGCCAGGTATTACGCGACCCCTTCTAAAACGGTCAATAAAATCTTTTTTCGACCAGCCATTCATTCTTCCAGTCTCAGGATCAGGAGTTAGATTAGGAGTTACAAGGTGTTTACCTTTAACAAGTTTAAGATTCTCATCGAACAATTCAAATTTCGCTGACCCCGCATAATCAACCCCGATATAAGCTCCAGTCATCATATCACGATTGGTATGACAACCACGGCAATTCGCTACACTTGCCGCAAGATATTTTCCGTATTCAGCGGTTGAATCAATGGGAGGAGATGGAGGAACCACAGCATCGCCCATGGGCTCAATAAGAAAGGCAAGTACTGCTTTACCGAGAAAGTTCCATTCATTTTGAGGCCGCAGATTTTTAACCGGTGCCTGCGAGCGCAGAAAAGAAATAATGGCAGTAAGATCATGATCACTCAAATCATAAAATGGCATAAAGTCGATAAGCGCTTTTCCATCATGTCGCACACCGTAGCGAAGCGCGCGCGCCAGTTCCTGGTCTGATAATTTCCCAATTCCTGTTTCTTCATCGGGTGTAATATTGGGTGCATAGACAGTACCAATAGGAAGCTCAAAATTAAATCCCCCACTCAGGGGAGTCTCTTCACCTCTTTCCACTTTTAGAAAATCAGTTAGCGGTGAATGACAATTCGCGCAATGTGCAGGACCCAGAGCCAGGTAGCGGCCACGGGCAATCATGGCGGAATCTGTACTGGCTTTAATCTCAGGATAAGGGGCTTCGAAGGTGCGGTTGAAACGGGCGAAAACAAGAATAACAAAACCAATAACAAGAGAAACAATCAGGAACAGTAGTCCCAACAGAATTTTCTTAATCATGGAAGTAAGGGTTTTAGGGTAAATAAAATTAAGGAAAAAATACCGTTAGATGCAACCGGAATTTTTGCCTAATGACTCATTTCTTTAGTACTGACAAAATCTCATTCAACTTTAACAACGCCTCCACGGGGCTGATTGTATTGATGTCGATCTTCTCCAGCATTTCATGAATGGCTTTGGACTTAGGATCCATTTCAAACAAACTCATTTGCGCAGTAGTTTTGGGCATCTCATCAAATTTCTTTTTTGACTCATTCTTATGTTTGTCTTTTTCCAGGAAGTGCAAAATTTCATTGGCACGCAATACTACTTTGTTGGGCATGCCGGCCAACTGCGCTACGTGAATACCAAAACTGTGTTCGCTGCCGCCTTCTTTTAACGTGCGCATAAAGATGATTTTATCGCCCACTTCTTTTACGCTGACGTTGAAATTTTTCACGCGTACCAGATCTTCCGTAAGTTGATTCAATTCGTGATAGTGCGTGGCAAATAATGTTTTTGGTTTGAAGTCTTTATGGTTGTGCAGAAATTCAACAATCGCCCACGCAATGGAGACACCATCATACGTAGAGGTTCCTCTGCCGATCTCATCCATCAAAATCAAACTGCGATCGCTCAGGTTATTGAGAATGCTGGCTGTCTCTGTCATCTCCACCATAAAGGTGGATTCACCGCGTGATAAATTATCAGATGCCCCCACCCGTGTAAACACTTTATCAATGAGGCCGATGGTTGCGGCTTCGGCCGGAACATAACTTCCCATCTGCGCCATCAATACAATCAAGGCCGTTTGTCGTAATAAAGCAGACTTACCCGCCATATTCGGACCGGTAATCACTAATATCTGCTGGGTTTCATTGTCAAGGTAAATATCATTGGGCACATAACTCTCTCCCACCGGAAGTTGCTTCTCAATCACCGGATGTCTGCCAGCTTTTATTGCTAATCGCTTCGATTCGCTGATCTCCGGCTTATTGTATTTATTGGCTTTTGCTGTGACTGCAAATGAAAGCAAGCAATCCAGCATCGCAATCACCCTGGCATTTTGCTGAATCTGCGCGATGTAATCGGAAGCATGATGCACCAATTCTAAAAAAAGTCGCTGCTCTATAACTAACAGTTTTTCTTCCGCATGAAGAATTTTTTCCTCATACACCTTCAGCTCTTCAGTGATGTAACGCTCGGCATTCACCAATGTTTGCTTACGGATCCAATCTGTTGGCACCTTGTCTTTATTGGCGTTACTTACTTCCAGGTAGTAACCAAAAACTTTATTGTAAGATATCTTTAATGAGTTGATGCCGGTACGTTCAATCTCCCGTCTCTGTATTTGCAACAGATAATCCTTTCCCGAAAAGGCAATGGCACGCAACTCATCCAGTTCTGCATTTACACCTTCTTTGATGATGCCGCCCTGATGAATAAGCATCGGTGCATCATCTTTCAACTCCTTCTCTATTTTCTCTAATAGAAACTCACACTTATTCAGTTGATCCCCCAGTTTCTTCAGTTCGGCCGAAGTTGATTTGTCCAATAATTCCTTTACGGGAATGATCGCTTTCAACGAACGCTTAAGCTGAATTAACTCGCGTGGATTTATCCGGCCCACCGCCACTTTTGAAATCAGTCGCTCCAGATCTGAAATCTGATGTAAGTGTTCTAATATCCTTTCGGTGAGATCGTGATTATTATAAAATTGTTCTACCACCAGAAGTCGCTCGTCAATGCTTTGTTTCTCCTTTAGAGGCAGAATCATCCACTTACGCAAATTGCGCGAACCCATCGGGGTTACAGTTTGATCCAGCACCTGAAGCAAAGGAACTCCGCCCTCATTCGGTGAGCTGACAATCTCAAGATTGCGAACGGTAAATTTATCTAACCAAACATACTTGTCTTCATCGATGCGCGAGATCGCTGAAATATGCTGAGTGTCTTTATGTTCAGTCGCTTCGAGATAATGAAGTATAGAACCCGCGGCAATGATTGCCTCATGCATACTATCAATACCAAAACCCTTAAGAGAATTGGTTTTGAATTGTTTGATCAATTTTTCATTTGCAAAATCGAACGCAAAGACCCAATCATCCAGAGCAAAAGTCGCATACTCGTCCCCAAATTGAGTTTCAAATTTTTCCCTGCTTGACTTGCTGTATAGGATTTCGGCCGGACCAAAACTCTGAATGAGCTTATAGATATAATTCTCCGGGCCTTGTGCCGCATAAAACTCACCCGTACTGATATCAAGAAAAGAGACCCCAAGAGCATTCTTCCCCGCAAATACCGAAGCAAGAAAATTATTCTGCCTCCGTTCAAGCACATTATCATTAAATGAAACGCCCGGGGTTACCAATTCAGTTACACCGCGCTTTACAATGCCTTTTACAAATCGCGGATCTTCCAACTGATCACAGATAGCAACCCGATTTCCAGCTCTGACCAATTTCGGTAAGTAGGTATCCAGTGCATGGTGGGGAAACCCGGCCAATTCAATTTCAGAAGCTGAACCATTTCCCCGTTTAGTAAGCGTGATGTCCAGCACCTTAGCGGCACGGATTGCATCTTCGCCAAAGGTTTCATAAAAGTCACCGACCCGAAATAGCAAAAGCGCACCCGGATACTTCGCCTTGATGGCATTGTATTGTTTCATTAAAGGCGTATCCATTGCACCGGGTCCGGCCATACTGCTTCGCGTATTTAATTTGAACTACCTGTTTCTTTGTGCTCTTGCACGTTGCCCAGCACAAGTAGTTGGCAAATATAGAATGGAGAAGTAAGAAAATCAGGAGCAGGAGCGGAGAATTGAAAAGAAAGAATTCGGATCAAAAAGATCAAACAACCCAATAAATGCTGAATGCTGGAACTAAATAAAAATATTAGCAGCAAAGTAATCCGGATATCCATTGTCTTTAAGGCAACTATTCATAGCAATGAAAATAAAGTAATCATAAAAAATTACATGCTTATGTAAGTTTAAGTTTCATTTTAGAATGTGCCTCTAAGAAAAGAAATCGTTCCTTCACGGGTAGTTAACGTATCCAATTATTTTTAAACTAAACCTTTACATTTATGAATGAGTTAAATTTTGAAATCACAAAAGTAGACCAGGCTATGGCTATCTTGTCCAGATTACCAGAATCAGAGCGCAGCAAGATCATGGATGGTCTTCGCGAAATTGTAAAAATGTATGCCACCAAGGATGTTGCCTCACCTTCTGTGGTAAAATTCGGGTGGTTTGATATAGGTGCTTAATTACATTTAGACTTTCAAAAATTATGGCATTTGGGGGACTGTTTGAAGTTTCTCAAATGCTCTTTTATGTCAACCCTTCAACACTATCTTGAAACTGACCTCGGAATCCATAGAAAAGTTATTGAACTTCTATGCAAACGTGATGTCCCTAAAAACAATGAATATTGGAAGGGTAGAAACAGTTTTATTTCTCAAAGCCCTGGGTACTTATTTATTCCTATTCTGCTTGACTTACTTCTGAAAAGTAATTTGGATGAGGCCGTTCTTTCAGAATCTCACCTCATTCTAATAGAAGAAATCTTGGATAGTGCAGCTCGCCAGGAATCCGGCATCATCACCTATTTGCAGCATCACCAGGAGTGCAAAGAAATTCTTGAGAAAATTGGTATCGCTTCTCATGAGATACAAAAGATAGAGCATGCTTTGGTTAACCGTTCTTTCAAACTATTCCCGGATAAATATAAATCGCTGCGAAGAGCTAATTCCTATTTATATACTGCTGCATTATTCCCGAACAATTATGAACTTATCTTTCATCTTTGGGAGTCCGTTATGCCTTTATTTCTCTTTCTTGATGATCTGGAAGATCTGCCTGAGGATTTAGCTACTCAATCAGAAAATTGTTTGTTGGACTCACCCGATCTTGAGAATAACTTTTTTACGCTGCACCCTTTAATTGCAGAGTCCATAAAACAAGTTGAGCCGATAAATTCCATTCTCTACAAAGAACTTAATCGCATGCGCCAAGAAGCGGTTGCAAGTAAACTTAGTGGAATTCTATTAGTTGATAAAAGTTAGTAGCGCATCGTTTACAAATGCCATTGGCTCCCGAAAGTTATTTTTTTACCGCTACAATCAGCCACATTTTATCACCCTTTTCTTTTGATCGATCAACAAAAGGATCTTGCTGCTTAAGAATCGCGAACCCAATCTTTTTTAAATCTTCGAGGGCATAGTTCATACCCAGTTCGTGCTTTCGCTCCTGATCTTCACGCGAAAGGCTTCTTCGCTCCTCAGCAATTGCTTCACAAAGTACTAACCTGCAGCCAGGCTTCAGAGCCAATTTTATATGTTGAAGAATTTCATCGTGTTCGTCCATCTCATGGTAGGTGTCCAGAATAATTACACCATCAAGAGAATTAACAGGAAGCCCGGGGTCATCATAATTCCCTTTTATAGTCTCCACATTGGAAATGCCACGTTTCGTCAGGATCGCCTGAAGCTTATCGAGTTTTGATTGCTCCACATCCACTGCATATACCTTGCCGGCTTGACCAACAACGGTAGCTAACTTGATCGTCATGTATCCTTCGTGACAACCCACATCAGCCACTTTACCTCCTGGCCGTAAATTTAAATGTCGAATCAGTTCATCAGCTTTCTGCCATGTGTCCCGGTTCCTCCAGGCACTTTCGGTATAAACATTTTTCCACGGATCTTGTGCATTCAAAACTCCCGTAAAAAGAATCAATAATGCGGTATAACGAAGCATGTTATTAGAACGGGTAATCAATATCCTTGATTGTTAACTATTTCATAATATTCTCAAATTTCTCAAAACGTTGTAATTAATTCCCATTTAAGGCTACTAATTGGCAAATCAAACGGTGAATCAGGTTGATAACTTTATTGAAATGTGATGGTTATTAAATAAACGCACTGGCCTGCATGGGGCAAATTCAGGAAAAAGAGTTTACAGAATTAGTTGATCAAAACCGGGGTATCATTTATAAAGTGATCCGCTTGTACGTCAATCATGAAGAAGATGAACGTGATCTCTTTCAGGAAATTATTTTCCAGGCATGGAAATCGTACCCGCGGTTTGATGGCCGCTCGAAATTCTCGACCTGGCTTTACCGGGTCGGGTTAAATACTGTGCTTACGTTTAAGCGTAGACCCCAGGTAGTTACTCCACTTGAAGACCTGGCCTCACTCAACGTAGCGCAAATTGATAAAGCTTATTCGGATGAAAGTGAAGCACTCTATCATTCGATTCGTGAACTAGGTGAGCTGGATCGTATGATTATAACCCTTCACCTGGATGGCTATGAAAATGAAGAGATCGCTGAGATTACAGGACTTACAAAAAATAACGTTGCCGTGAAATTACACCGGATTAAAGATGTACTCATTAAAAGACTGAAAGGAGAGTAATCATGGACCTTAAGGAAATCTGGAAAAAATTAGAAACAGATAAACTCACTAAACCCGTTTTGGGGTCAGTTGAAGTTCGAAACTCTTCTAACCATCCGGTGCAAAAACTGATAAAATTATTTAAGCTGACTCTGGGGTTTGCCATTTTCTTCGAGTTGGCATTTACCTACCTGCTGGTGGTTACGCCTCAACCTATTGTAAAGGCATTTTTGATAATAATGATTATTGTGTACTTATTCTTTTTCCTTTTGAATTACAGGGTTCTTAGAAAGATTCAACGCTCATTCCGTCTTGATCTAAACCTTAAGAGCACACTCAAGCAAGTGTATGACAATACAAGCTCCACGTTAGCCTTTCAACGAAAGGCTTCACTTATTATATATCCGCTCGCAGCAACGGCAGGTTTTTTATTGGGTCTATCTGTCGAAAAAGATGCAGCTCTCATGATTCAAAAATGGCAAGTTCAGATAGCGTTACTAATTTCAATTGTTGTTCTTACACCTTCTAGCTATTGGTTGGCCCGGTGGATGGAAAAGGTTAGCTACGGAAAATATCTGACACAATTGAAGGATTTATTGCAGCAATTTGAGCAAGAATAAATTGAAGCTGATAAATGAATAAAAAATCGCCCCCGTGAAATCGGGGGCAAATTACCTTAACAATACTTACCCTTTTGTCTCTACCTTAGAAAGGTGATAAGAAAGTTTTTTTAGTTTTTTGATGTCTTTGTCCTTCCTGATATCAAGATGAACACCATCTAGATGATACATTCCAACAATTTCATTTTGCGAATCGTAAAATCGAATGATGGAATAATTTTTTGTTTTCTCATTAGTTTCCACTACCCAGAAAACATGACCCCGGATTCTTTTGGCTTCCGCACGTAATGCCGTTATGCCTAGCACAACGAGCAAACTCAACAACTTAAGTTTCATAAATAAATATCTATTCGACTATTTACGGATAAGACGCTTACTTTGTTTTGTAGGGAATTCGCTTTCCTTGTTAATTCTCTCTTAAAAAGGAATGTTTATCGCTAAAAAATTAACGTACAGGTACCTTAAAACGATAGGATAAATTAAGGCATCTTCTACTGTAATTTATCATTGATGGATTTGATTGCTTCATCTAACTCATTCATACTTTGTACTAATAAAAGCCTAATCTTCTTTTCTTCGGCAACATCTATCGTAAATGACAGTAAGTTGAGGAGGCCCCGGATTCTGCTGACCGGAGCGCGGAGAATATGTGAATTGAAAAAAGAGTACTCGCTTAATTGTTCATTTTGCTTTTCAAGCATTTGAGTTCCGGTCGCCAATTTATCTTCTAACTGAGCCATGAATTTTTCAAGTGATCTTCGCTGTTGCTCAAGAAGTCGGTTTTGCTCAGTGATTGTATCATTTTGCTTTTGTAACTCGGCATAAAACCGATGATTGATTTGTAAGACATACGCAATCGAGATATTAAAAAATGCTGCAAACATGAAGGTAATTACCCTCCATTTAAAAAAGCCATTTTTAAAAAGAGTTGAATCTTGATCCGGTATCTGAAAATAGGCGACAAAATCAACAGATAATAAAATCAAAGTCCATACCACAATCAAAAAGAAAATATAGACAACTCTTTCCCGGTGATAAGAAAACATTAAATGCACCATTACAGATGAGAGGATGCAATAAAAGGGATGCGTAACGTACGTATCCATATGGGTACCAATAATGATTACAGGAAGTACCGTGGTGAATAAAATCCAGGCGCTCATAAATAGCGCTTTAGACAAAGTATATAATTTTCTATAGTTCAGAATCAGGCTAACCACGCAAAGCACCCAAATAAATGGGGGTACTAAATCGGCAAAGCTCAATTTTTGCTGATCGAAAGGAATGAACGCCAGCAAATAAAACGTTATCAACGAAACAACGGCCAGGTAAACACCATTAGAAAGAATGGTTACCCTGCGAATTTCAGAATCCATTGATTCGGTAACACCCAGCCTAAAAATCGAAAAATCCTTCATCCTCTATCAACTATGTATATCGAACCGAAACTATGTATCTTTTAGCATCCCCACAAGAACAATGACATAAAGACGCTTACAAAGCGAATCCTTCTAACTTTGCATAATGAAAAAGCTTTCTCTGGAAGATCTGGGTCGCATTTCCGTTGCTCAATTCAAAGAAGCCGATAAGATTCCGGTTACCATAGTGCTGGATAACATTCGAAGCCTGCATAATGTGGGTTCGGCCTTTCGAACAGCCGATGCCTTTCGTGTTGAAAAAATTTACCTGACCGGCATCACCGGCACACCCCCACATCGTGAAATACAAAAAACTGCCTTGGGAGCAACCGAATCAGTCGCATGGGTATATTCAGAGAGCACCGCCCAGATCATTCAAAAACTGAAAGAAGAGGGGTACACAATTGTTATCGTTGAACAAACAACGGATAGTTTACCTCTGCAAACTTTCTTTGCTGAATCAGAAAAAAAATATTGTCTTGTTTTTGGTAATGAAGTCCATGGTGTAAGCGAAGAGGCTATTGCACTTGGTGATCTGGCCCTTGAAATTCCACAGCTAGGGACAAAGCATTCATTAAATATTTCTGTGTGTCTGGGAATTGTAGTGTGGGAAATATTCAGGAAACTAAACTTCAAGGAATAGTCAACTCGTAGTTTGACTTTCCATACATGTTATTCCGCTGGTTCCAGATCTGAACTACTTAATTGGCATTAACCTGGAAATCGTTCCGGGATTTTCAGTAGTAACGTAGATATATCCATCAGGACTTTGTGCTACAGCCCGAACCCGGCCAATTTTTTCGAGCATACGTTCTTCAGCAACAAATTTTCCATTGTTCAATTCCACCCGCGCAATCAGTTGAAACGCAAGGGCACCTATTAATAAGTTGCCCTTCCAATTAGGATATTTATCGCTTGTAACCATGGTCATCCCGCAAGGTGCGATGGAAGGCACCCAATAGTGCACGGGTTGTTCCATACCTTCTTTTTCAGAGATATCTGATATTGGCTTACCATCATAGTTAATACCCCACGTTATCACAGGCCAACCATAATTTTTCCCTTTCTCAACTTTATTTAATTCGTCTCCACCCTTCGGTCCATGTTCGTGATTCCAAAGAGTGTTTGTCTGTTTATCATAGTAAAGTCCCTGCGGATTGCGATGCCCGTACGACCAGATTTCTGGTTTTGCCCCAGGCTTGCTAATGAACGGATTGTCTTTCGGCACACGACCATCCTCATGGAGCCTTAAGATTTTTCCAAGGTGATTACCTAAATCCTGAGCATTATCTTTTTTTCCACGCTCACCGGATGAAAAGAAAATATAGCCTTTGCCATCAAACACAATGCGAGAGCCAAAGTGTGCACCAGAAGTGGATGTCGGAGTTGCTTTAAATAATTCCTCCAGATTAGTGAGCTCATTCCCCTTAAGTTTAGCCCGCGCCACAACAGTACCTCCGCCATCGCCATCTGGTTTTGCAAAGGTTAAATAAATCCATCCATTTTTTGAGTAGTCAGGATGCAACTGTATATCCAGTAGCCCGCCTTGCCCATTGGTGTATACTTTTGGCACTCCTGCAATCCTTTCATCAAGTAGTTTGCCGCCCTTAATGATCCGGATCTCACCATCCTTTTCATTCACCAATATTCTTCCATCAGGCAGAAATGCTATACCCCAAGGACTTTTAAGTTCTGTGGTTATTGTTTCAAGGATGAACTTTTGCTTTTGGGTGGTTATCGTTGACCCTGCAACCGGCTGACCTTGTACTACATAGAAAGCTCCAATCATCAATAGCAAACAAACAAACCCTTTCATTGTCATCAGTTTAATTGAGACAAAGATACAGTTATAATTTGTTGATGGGTTGGATCCGAAAGTTTATTCATTTCTTAATGTTTCGCTCGGATTAACTATGGCAGCCTTAAGAGCCTGATAGAAAACCGAAGTAAAGGCTATAATCAAAACAACCAACCCGGCACCCACAAAAACAAAGGGGCTGATATTGACCTGGTATGCAAAATCGGCTAACCATTGGTTCATTGCATACCATGCAAGGGGAACTACGAGAATAAATGCAATTAAAATAAGACGGGAAAAATCTTTTGACAGCAACATGATTATTCCTGAAACAGAAGCGCCCAATACTTTGCGCACCCCAATTTCTTTCTTGCGTTGCCCAGTCATAAATGCTGTAAGGCCTAGTAAACCCAAGCAAGCTATAATGATTGCCAGGGCTGCAAACGAGCCAATCAATACTCCGGTGTTCTGTTCGGCTTTGTACTGGCGATCGATCGTTTGATCTACAAATTGATACGAAAAGGGATAATCAGGAGCCAGTTGCTTCCATTCCTTTTCAAGTACTGCCAAATGACTTTTCAAATTGCCTGCGGAAAGTTTAACCGACATACACCACATATTACGTGGGTCAATACGCAGCACCAAAGGCTCTATTCTACGATGCAGGGAGCGATAATGAAAATCATTCACCACCCCAACAATGCGGCCAGCCGGATGTCCATCCAGAGCGCGTATGGGTGTTCCCAAT
>DAOOCD010000043.1:0-21242 GCA_035408225.1 Cyclobacteriaceae bacterium
TAGTTCCTTCACAACCCTTTCAAAACAGGCTTCGGCATGTGGTTTATCTATAATATGGACATCAGTAATGTGAGCAATACGAAGCGAGCGTTTTGGATTTTTGGAAACCTTACCGTTATTGGCTGTTACCAAAGCAGGGGCAAGTCCAACTGCGAGTGTTCCAACAGCTGCTCTTTTTATAAAACTTCTCCTGGTTGTCATTTTGCAATTTGATTTAATGGATATTAGAAAAAAATCCGAGGCCTTTCGGCCCCGGAAATCACAACAATTAAACCCGCTTATTATTTATTAATCCAAAGTTCATTATCCACATCATCTACGGCCGATCCAAACTGAGTTTGTAACGCAGCCTTAAGATTAGCTTCATTGTAAAACGTTTCTGCAGATGGATACAACCAACGTTTCGGAATCACACCACTATTGCCGGTACCAGGCCCCGTATGGAAGGTTGGAACACCTGTCCTCCGATAGTTGAAGTATGCCTCCTGGCCTGAGTTCTGGAAGAAAGCCAAATACTTCTGTGTCAGAATCTGATTTAAGCCAGTTGCATTATTGCCAGCATACAATACCGCTGTTTGTGCCAGGTAATTAGTTACCGAAGCAGTTGCAGTGCCAATCTGGTTATCATTGTCAGATTCATAGATAGGTATCTGGGTTCCGTCCGCAATACCATAGAAGGACATCGAAGCTTTGATCCCATTTTCATAGTACGCTTTTGCGTCACCAGTCACCCAGTTACGGTTAATAGCCTCTGCAACAGAGAAACACAATTCCCAATACGATAACTGAACACCAGGCTCAGGTCCGGTTAACGTTGTATAGTATCGTTTTTGATTGGCAAAAGAATATACTCCATTACCTGCCTTCACCGTCATATCATCCAGACTTTCCCCTGCCGGGGCACCCACATACGCAGCGAAATCAGTAGGCAGAACGCCTGCAGTAATTTTTGCTTTTGCCGGATTGGCTATCACAAAAATGCGCGGGTCACTTAAATCTGTCAACCCTTTAACATAAGTTGCAGTCATGTTATAACGACCCTTATCGAACCCACGGTTACCCGGATTGGTTGGATAGATCTGAGTAGAGCCATTGTACACGTAATTCATGTTATCACTATTGCTGGTCATTACCGGAAACTCTGTTGGGTTATTGATCACGGCTGCAAAGCGCGACTTCACATTTAATTCTGCATCAGCTTCGTGCTTGCTTAAACTAATCAACACCCGAAGTTTGAACGTATTTACAGCCTTTCTCCACTTCGACAAATCGTTGTTGTAATAGAAATCACCCTGCAACGAAAGATCATTAGCCGCTATTAATTGCTTCAAGTCGGTATTGGCCTGGTCCAACCAATTCAAAACCTGCACATAAACTTCCTTTTGAGAATCATACGTTGGCTCTTTCACTTCCAGTCCTTTCAATGCTTCGCTAAGCGGAACATCGCCCACACGTTGGGTCATGCGCACATAGAACACGGCTCTGAAATATTTGCCCAATGCAGAATAAGGATTAACCTCAGCACCAGACTTAGCAGCTTCTTCTTCCATCTTGATCACATTCTTCAATGTCATAAAGTTGAGAGAAGCATTCGTCCAGTACTCATTGGTGCCGTAGTAGTTGTAATTACATGACCAGAATTGATTCTGACGATGCTCTAATGACCAGGGTTCTTCATTAAGATCACTGAGTACTCCACGCAACACTAACGAAGGAGGTACGGAGGCGGGTCGGTTTTCATTCAAACCAATTTCTTCAAAGTCCTGGCAGCTAAACGATACCATCATCGCCAGTGCAAGGGTTATGTATAAAGTTGTCTTCTTCATGGTTGTAAATTAAAAAGTGATGTTCACATTAAATCCATAGCGTCTCAGGGTGGGCGACTGCAGGGAAGAATAAGAGTCTGGGGCAACAAACTGATCGATATCCACATCTTTCTTCTCGGCAAAATAGAGCAGGTTTCTTCCTACCAACGAGATAGAAGCTTTTCTGATAAATGATCGCTCTAACATGGCAGAAGGGAAATTGTAAGTAAGAGTTACCTCTCTTAGTTTAGCATATGAACGGCTTATTACGTTAGCCTCTTCCGCAGCATAATAGCGGCTAATCCAGTCTTGTAAGAACGTAGCCGTTGTATTGGGAGCAAATTGCAATTCATCATAATTGGTAATGGCACCTGTAATCGGATCGTACTCAATAGCCGCACCATTGGAAATCACTACCCCATCACCCACATAAGACTTTACTCCTAGCGCATCCTGGGCTCTGGCAATGCCCATCTCGCCTTGCACGGTTTCGATATGGCGACCGCCCCGGAATGTTTGACGCTGAATGTAATCAACAAGAATACCTCCTACACGGCCATCAAACTGAAATACCAGGCCCCAGTTTTTATAATTGAGCCGGTTGGTGATACCCCACGACCAGTCAGGATTTGTATTCCCCAGGAACTGTGACACAGCTGTACGTATAGGGCGACCGCTGGCATCATTGATCAACTGGCCGTCCGGAGTTTTATAGAATGCACCGGCATAATAAGCGTCAACCCGATCACCAATTTTAATAAATCCTAAACGATCAGCACCATCAGGCAACTCCTTAAGCGTTTCTTTGAAAGATCCATAGTTTAACAAGATGTTCCAGTTCAGGCCATTCGGCTTATCCAGGGGCTTGGCATTCACTACAATCTCTAATCCTTTGCGTTGAGTTTTTGCACCATTGGCAATATAGCCAGTGTAGCCTGTGGTTTCAGAAAGCGGCTGATTGGAAATCTGTGGACCATCGATATTATTAAAATATGTAACATCCAATCCAATCCGATCATTGAGGAAACGAACATCCATACCCACTTCAGTGGCAGAAGTAAAGTATGGTTTCAGATCGGGGTTAGTTAATGTATTTGGGTAATACGCACCAGGTTGATTGTTATAAACTAATGGTGTGCTGTATACGGCCTGGTTTCCATAGGTAGGTCCGCCATATGGAGTTCTATACGATGAACCGTAATCCAAAGGATAAGGAGCATTTGGTGTGGCACCGATCGTTGCCGTAGTGAACCCTTCACCTACCTTAGCATAGGCGCCTCTGAGTTTCAACATGGAAATAGCTGCTGGCAATTTCAATGCCTCGGACAATACAATACTCATCGATGCCGAAGGGAAGAAATATTTCGTTTCGGATGGATACAACGTTGAGTTATTATCCTGACGGCCCGTGGTAGAAAGGGTTAACCAATCACGGAATGAAAAATCCAACGTATAGTAGAAGCTATAGACATTCATCGGGGCTTTGAAATTATAAGCTTTGATGGGGTTTAGCGAGTTGTCAAACGTATAGGCACCGGGTGTTAGTGAAGAGGCCGGAACGTTCAGGTAGTCTGTTGTAATATAACTTGAGCGATAATCAAAAGCGCGAAGATTTCCACCCACCGAAGCTGTTAAGTTAATATCCGGGGTAACGTCCTTATTGAAGGTGATCAACAAGTCTGAGTTGCTATCAAACAGGTTTCTGTAATCTTCACGATAGTCACCTTTGGCTTGCTCACGACCATACACGGTTGCTGAGTATGGGAATTTCTCATTCCTGAAAAGTTCGTAGGTGCTGATCGCAGTTCTTCCTAATACCTGCAGATAATCGGTAATATCATACTTCAACGACATATAACCGTAGATATCTGTTTTCTGATGTCCGCGTAGCCACTCATTGGTTAAGAAGTACGGGTTATTGTAACGAGTATAGTCGGCATAAATCTGCTGCACACCTTCTTTCCCTTTCTGCCAGTAACTCTTCATATCATCAATATCCCAATCAGCTCCACCCCAAATGGTGATGTTATAAATCATACTGTTAGGGCCATACTGCACATCGGGGAAGTTTTCGCTATACTGACGGTTGTAATTGATGTTTGACTCTAAACGAAGTTTATCAGAAAAGTCGAAGCCCGTGGTTACGTTGAAGTTATCGCTGTTCAGGTTGGTGTTCGGAACCTGCCCTTGCTGATAATTATGAGAATAGGAAAATCTCAAATCATAGTTTTGACCACTGGCCGAAACAGCAATGTTGTTCGTGCTTAAGAAGCCCGGGCGTAAGAATCGCTCCAGGTTATCCGCACCACGCGCTGTCCATGGAGTAGGAATAATGTTTCCTGTAAAGGTTGTTCCACTTGGAAAGGTGGTAGTATAGGTATTGTTAGGATCAACAACACCATCGTACTGAGGAATTAACTGGCCATCAAAACGAGGCCCCCAGATGTCATAATCAGAATCGTATAAGCCACCGCCCTTACCATCAGCAAACGCATACCGGCCATGATCACCAGGTCCATACTCATCCTGTACTTTTGGAATCGTTAGGAAAGTATTGTCCCACATGTTGGACGTATTGAAGTCGATGCTAAAGCCACGCTTATCATCAGAACCTTTTTTAGTTGTAATGATAATTGCACCATTTACACCACGCGTACCATAAAGAGCAGAAGCTGAAGGTCCCTTAAGAACGGTATATGTATCAATATCATCGGGGCTGATATTCCATGTGTCTGAGTTGATTGGTACACCATCCACTACATAGAGAATGTTGCTGCGGCCGCGAAGCGAGACAACCGGGGCCCCAATAAGTTCTGCGGAAGAACCTACGTTCAAACCTGCCACCTTACCAACCAATGAATTGATAGGGTTCGGTTCACGAGCCTTATTTAACTGACTTGCCTTCACGTCCTGTGTGGAGTAGCCAATTTTTGATTTGTCCTTTTCAATACCTAACGCAGTAACCACCACTTCAGATAATTGAGTAGCATCGGTTGCCAGCGATACGTCCAATGAGGTGCGGCCATTCAATGCTGCTTCTTGTGTAATAAAGCCAACAAATGAAAATACAAGAATTTCATTGGGAGAGGCCACGGTAAGATTGTAAGAGCCTCTGGCATCTGTAATCGTACCATTGGTTGTTCCTTTCACAAGGATGTTTACTCCGGGAATAGGACTCTGATCTTCTCCGGATTTTACAATTCCGGACACAGTGATTTGTGCCATGGCCAACTTGCTGGCGAACAGCACCATCAACAACATGAAGACTTTTATAAGTCTGATCATGTTTGGTTTGTTTGGTTGTAGTAGAATTTGATTCATAGTTTGGTTTTAGTTTTTACCTAATACATTTTGGCGACACAAAAGTGTGCTATTCCCTGAAAGCCTTGTTTAGTGACAGATTATTGATCGGTTAATTGATTGTGCAGTCTACATCAATCACATAATGCTCCGGTAATTCGTTGCTGGAATAAATTAGCAGAAGCCTGAAATTGAGCGTAGTTCCGATTAACAAAACGATAACAAGAGTCTTGAAAGACACAACTCACTGCATCTGGATACCTACGCGCATACAAAAATTCATAACATAAATTCCTTATTGATAACACGCAGTTAAACTTCAGCGCTCTGATTTAGTAATACAGGCATCGCATCTTTCGCTGTTAAAACTGCCTTATGAATCAGCCTGTGAAATTTGACTTAATCGTTGTAGGTGCCGGTGTTCTGGGAACCTTCCATGCTTATCACGCTGCTGCTATAGGTAAGAAAGTATTACTTATTGAAAAAGATCAGTACCCGGTGCAGGCTACGGTTCGCAATTTTGGACAGGTAGTGCCTTCGGGCTTGTCGTCTGATTGGTTTGAATATGGTGTATACAGCACACGCCTCTATAAAGAGATCCAGAATCACTATGATATCTCCATTCGTCAGAACGGGAGTGTCTATCTCGCTTCGGATGCCGAAGAACAAACGCTTATTCATGAATTGAAAGCCGTAATGGATGACAGGGAATATGAAGCCCAGCTTTTATCACAAAAACAATGTCTTGAACGGTGGCCAGCCTTAAAAGCAAGCTATTGCCGTGAGGGTTTATACTTTCCGCAAGAAGTAAGTGCCGAACCTCCTTCCATGATTCACCGGCTTATTGAATATTGTAAAGTTCTATTCCCCAAACTTACTTATAAACCAGCCACTACGGTTATTGATTGCCTGGTGTCCGGAGATGAGGTACGGGTTGTTACCCATAAAAGCGATGTGTTCGTTGCAGACAAAGTAATTATTTGCAACGGGGGAGAATTTAAGATTCTTTTCCCCGAACTGTTTAGAGAAAGCGGAATAGAGATCAGTAAGCTGCAGATGTTGCGCACGATCTCCATGCCTGAGGTGAGGTTGGAAGGAAATATTCTTACCGGGCTTACCATTCGCAGATATGAATCCTTCTCTGAATGCCCTTCTTTTCCAACCATACAAACGCCAGAATATCTTAAAGAACTAAAGAGATGGGGCATACATATTTTATTCAAAAAGGCCATGGATGGCTCCATCATTATTGGCGATTCACACGAATATGCCGGGGTAAACGACATGGATGATCTGGGCTTTGAGATTAAGCATCATGTTAATCAGCTCATGTTTAAGGAGGCACAGAAAATCGTTTCGTTTGATGTTTCCGCTATCGCCACCACCTGGGCTGGCTTTTATGCTCAGCATCCACAAAAAGATATTGTTGAAATTGACCTTGAGAATAAAATTCACATTCGCACGGCCATTGGCGGCAAGGGCATGACCTCATCAGCCGGGTATGCTCACCAAAGTATTCACAAGATTCTGGGTTAAGGCTTGCTACGAAATCATTCCGCCCAGCTCATGTGGTCCAACTTTCATACTCACACAAACTATTGCGATGGTAAAGGCACTTTCAAAGACTGCTTACGGGTTAGTGGAATTAAAAGCATCGGTTTTTCTTCGCATGCACCACTTCCATTCGGCACTCCCTGGGCCATGCGTGCAGACCAACTTGAAAATTACTTGAACGAGATTGAGCGCTTAAGGGTTGAAGAAAAATCCATTGAACTATATGCCGGGCTTGAGGTGGATTATATACCTGGACTAATTGCACCTACGAACTTTAATAATCTCGATTATGCAATTGGCTCCATTCATTTCGTAGATGCATTTCCGGATAGCCAGCCATGGGAGATTGATGGCACTCACTCAATATTTCTGGAGGGTTTGCAAACCCTGTTCAATAACAAACCCCGGGAGGCCTGGAGCCGATATTTTGAATTAACAAGAGAAATGACCCGGCAAGCTCCGCCCACCATTCTGGGACATCTGGATAAAATGAAAATTCAGAATATCGGTTTATTTGATGAACAAGATCTTTGGTATCGGGAAGAGATAAAGCAAACTCTGGACTCCTTAAAAGCAACAGGGATTATTGTTGAAGTAAATACCCGGGGTCTATACCAAAATAAATCAACCACCACCTATCCCAGTCCATGGATTCTTGCACAAATCAAAGCAGCAGGGATTCCTATTACGCTTAGTTCAGACGCCCATTATCCCAAACAATTATTCAACGAGTTCTCTGAAACGGCACGATTATTAAAATCTATCGGGTTTAAGCATGTAAGCATTCTACTACAAGGAACATGGCAGCGGGTTGACTTCGATGAATATGGATTACTCCTTGATTAATCGGAAATCAAAACTCTCAAACTGGCTTGAGCAAACCCATGGAGTTTGGTTTACTGTATATGCTTCTATCTCCGCCTTCTGTCTTTATACGTGTGTTTATGCGTTTCGTAAGAGTTTTGCAGTCGCCTCTTTTGAGGGCATCTCATACCTGAGCATTGACTACAAAGTCTGGCTCGTTACATTTCAGGTTATCGGATATGCCATGGCCAAATTTATTGGCATCAAAGTAATTTCCGAATTGAAAGCACACGCTCGCGGTTTTGGTATTTTGTTAATGGTGGGTATCGCAGGAATATCATGGTTATTATTTGCGATTGTGCCTGCCCCTTATAATATAATATTTCTCTTTACTACCGGACTACCTTTGGGCTTGGTGTGGGGAATGGTATTCGGTTATCTTGAAGGAAGGAGAATGACGGAAGTTCTGGGTGCCTCATTATCCGTAAGTTTCATTTTCTCAGCGGGCCTTTGTCGCTCAGTGGGAGCATACGTGATGCGCGATTGGGGTGTTAGTGAATACTGGATGCCCTTTCTGGTTTGTTGTCTCTTTTTATTCCCCTTACTAATTTTTCAGTACCTGTTGGATAAACTTCCTCCCCCATCTGAAATGGATGAACAGTTGCGAACCAAACGATTACCTATGAATAGAGAAGAGCGAAAAAAATTTACAGCAACTTTCCTGCCTGGAATTGCGCTCTTCACGTTATGCTATGTACTACTAACAGCCTTTCGCGATTTCAGAGATAACTTTTCCAGGGAGATCTGGGATTCTTTGGGCCTGGGCAACAACCCATCCATCTATACTACAACAGAAATACCAGTTTCACTATTTGTGCTAGTCTGCATGGGCAGTCTCATGTTGATTAAGAATAATAAAATGGCTCTGATGGTGAATCATATTATTATTGGATTGGGTATGGTTTTAATTGGAGTATCCAATTTGCTTTTTGAAGCAGAACTAATCAATGCCCCACTCTGGATGATACTGGTTGGGATTGGGCTTTACCTTGGTTACATACCGTTCAATAGTATTTTCTTTGATCGCCTTATCGCGACTTTTAAATACATCGGTACAGTAGGGTTTATTATGTACGTAGCCGATTCTTTTGGGTACCTGGGCAGCGTAGCCGTTTTATTCTATAAAGAATTTGGTCAGGCCAATCTCAGTTGGTTAGATTTCTTTATATCGGGTGGGTATATAATTTCTGTAGTTGGTACCTTCTTGATTTTAGGCTCAATGCTTTACTTCCACCTGAAGCATAAACAATGGGTCAGCAACACTAACGGGAAGCAACCATTTCTGTAAACTCCCGATTGTATTCCTGGACGATAAGAATTGCTGTTTTTTTCTGATTCAAATCTAGTCTTTCGGTTTTAATCCATTGGTCCAGATCGGGTCTCGAACTCAAAAGATCGGGAAATACCTTTTTCTTAAACTTCCTGATCGGCACCAGGCTTTCTTCATGATAAACATAGTACGTGTAATCGGTCTGATCGTTCTTAGGATGGCGATGATCCTGTATTCTAACAACATTATACTTTCCTTTCACGACAATCTCATAAAATGAATTCAATCCACGAAGTGAATCCCGAATACTCATGAACTGCCGATTGATATTTAGCTGCACGTCATAAAATCGAAATGAACTTATTTTATACGAAGGAAGAACTTCTATCTGATTGGCTGATCGGAATACAAGTGTGTTAAAGTCCAGATGAACCATAATCTCACCCACTAATACGATGTTTGTAGTTAAAACTATTGAACCCTTATTCCAAAGCTGGGCTGACTGGCTGAATGAGGCGGTGGAGAGTGCGATTAGAAGGTAAATCAGGCTATGTCTCATTCAAGTTAACACTTGGTTAACATGAAGATAACAATTTAGAAATATTAATAAAATTGCTTCCCTCTTTTTTTCAGGAAATACCCAGGATAGGAAGTAGTTCCGGTAGCTGTTCTATAAGATGCGTGTGTGGCTCCAGAAGCAGATTCTTGCGCGAATATGAACCTGTAGTAACGCCAACCACCCAATGGCAGCCAGCCCTGGTTCCTTCATTCATATCTGAAGCGGTGTCTCCTACTTTAGCAACACGCTTCACATCCGTAACACCCGTGCGTTTCATAGCTTCAAAAATTAAATCCGGATAGGGCCTCCCATTTTCAACTTCATCGCTTGTCACACTTGCGTCAATCAGATTTCTCTCAACCCAGCCCATCCTTTTAAGTAAAGCATTTGTTATCTGACGGTCGAACCCGGTGTCAACGGCAATTTTAATTCCATGTGCCTTCAAGGAAGCAAATGTCTTACTCACACCTTCCTTTTCACCTACCGTATCATCAGTCTCATAAAAAGAAATCATCTCAACAACAAAATCAGTATGGATCTGTTCGATAAACTGATCTGTTATGCGTGGATAATTCTTGTCTTCAAGAAGCTTTCTAATGGCTACAGGCTTCGGAGTACCCATGATTACATTAGCTTCTTCTAACGTTATCTCAAAACCATTTCTCCTGAGAGCAGATTGTAGTACCCGGTGCACATCCTGATTATCTTTTACAGTAGTGCCAGCCAGATCAAAAACTATCAGTTCGGGGTGCATCGGTGATTTTTTAACTTACTAATTATAGATATTCAAGAGCCCTGTAACTCATTGCTCAATTCCAACGAGGGGAAGCATTTCAGAAAGATGTTGAACAAGATGCGTGTGGGGACCCTTTTGCAGTTCCTCATGAGAATAGGCACCCGTTGTTACACCAATTACCCAACCACAACCAGCAGCTGTTCCTTCCTGCAAATCAGATAAGGTATCGCCCACCTTAGCTACCGCCTCAACATCAGTAACCCCGGTTAGTTCCATGGCCCTGTAAATCATATCTGGATGAGGCCGGCCTTTCGCCACTTCATCGCTTGTAATGCTGCCATCAATCAATCCATTCTTCTCCCAGCCCATTCGTTCGAGCAAGGGCACCACTATGGCACGATCAAAACCAGTATCTACAACGACTTTTATACCCTGTTCTTTGCAAATTCTAAAAACATCGCTGGCTCCTTCTTTTTCCCTAACGGATGCATGACGTTTATAAAAAGCTGTCATTTTCGATACAAAGTGTGCATGCATTTCAAGTACGAGCATTTCACTGATGTAGGGATACCTGTGATGTTCCAGCAACTTTCGAATAGCTTCTGGTTTGGGAATACCCATAACCTGATTAGCCTCATTGATACTAATGCGTAAGTGTATTTTCTTAAATATGCTTTGTAAAACACGATGTACGTCCTTGTTATCATTGACTGTAGTACCAGCCAGATCAAAGACAATCAATTTAGGCATAACCATCTACGAAAATCTGGATAAAGATTACCACAATCAATAATTCTATATGATCCTATTCTTAAGTTTTACACTATTTATTTACAAAAGTATAACATACAAATTTCGAATTAGCCCGATCATTCGGAGTTAGTTTGAAACTTGTTGCAACCTAAGAGTATGAGTGTGATTGATGATATCTTTGATTTGTATGAACGCTTTGGAGCAGCAGACTACATTGGCGAACCAGTTTCGCAATTGGAACACATGTCGCAAGCCGCTCAGCTGGCTCTTGAGGGTGGTTACGATGATGAAGTAGTTCTGGCCGCGTTCTTTCACGACATTGGTCACATTTGCGTACAGGCAACCGCAGAACAAAGTATGGCAGGCTATGGGATAAAAAGCCATGAAAAAATCGGAGCAGACTATTTACGCTCAAAAGGATTTCCTGAAAAGATTGCCAGGCTGATTGAAAACCATGTTGAGGCAAAGCGTTACCTCATGTTTAAATACCCACCTTATTTTGAAAATCTTTCTGAAGCCAGTAAGAAGACCCTGGAGTTTCAGGGTGGAATGATGAGTAAACACGAAGCAGACAGATTTGAAGCAGATCCTTTGTTTGAATTAAGCATCTTATTAAGAAAATGGGACGAAGAAGCCAAAATCATGAACGTTCCACTCATTGATCTCCATATGCTAAAGGAAAAATGCAAGCGAGTACTCTCAAGTTCCTTGTAATTCTAACCCTGGTATTACCTTTGCAGAGGGCATAAACTAAACCAATGGGTCTGCCCTTGTTAACGATGTTACATTTCCCGGATCATTTTCGCTTTGGCACCAGTACTTCGGCCGTACAAATCGAAACTGCTGATAATCATGACTGGCAGGGATTTACTGCACGCGACACTTCTGTTTTTACAAGAACCACAGATCATGAGTTGCATTGGGAAAAAGATGTAGAGATTATTTCAGGGCTTGCTCCTAATTATCGCATGAGCTTTATGTGGAGCCGATTGCAAAAATCTCCATTAGCTTCGTTTGAGCCAGATGCTGTAAATGAGTATAGAAAACTATTAATACTCTTAAAGAAACGTGGCGTGGATATCATGCTTGTGCTGCATCATTTTGCCAATCCTGTTTGGTTCAGTGAAAAAGATGGTTGGTCAAATCCGCAAAGTGTTGTGTGGTGGTTAGATTACGTGAGTAAAGTAATTGATGAATTCGGTGAATTCGTGTCACTATGGAATACTTTTAATGAGCCAAACCTTTATATCAGTCTTAGTTCATTGGCTGGATTATTTCCACCTCAAAAAACTAATCCTTTCTATGCCTGGCGTGTATTAAATAACATGAGCCTTGCCCATAAAGCTGCTTATGAAATGCTTCAGATGCGCACACCTAGCAAACCGGTGGGTATTTCGCATAATGCCTCTATTCTTGAAGCTGATAACCTCTTGGGTAAGTTACCCGCTAAAATATCCGACTGGCTGTATATGGATTTCATTCCAGGTTGGTTTGAATCATGTGATTTTTTTGGACTGAGTTATTATTCACGCATCGGGTATGATCCGTTTCCCGTCACCTATTTGAACACCCCTGAAAAAATCACTAAACGTGGGAAGCCGTACGATGATATGTGGGAATATTATCCAGAAGGCCTTGGCATCTGCCTGGATCGGTACTGGAAAAGATTTCGCAAACCCATCATTATTACAGAAAACGGAATGTGTACCTCCGATGACTTAAAGAGAATTAATTCAATCTATGATTACATGAAGATTATACATTCTTGTATTGAAAAAGGAATAGATATCCGCGGCTACTACCACTGGAGCGCCTGGGATAATTTTGAATGGAACCTGGGACCCTCCTATCGCTTTGGCCTTTACGCTTGCGATCCCCAAACAAAAGAACGCACCAAACTTCCGAGTGCCGATATTTACTCGTCCCTGGCCTACTCAAAAAAACTTATGATTCCCACTACTTCCGATCTGCATAAAGTTTTAGTACCCGTTCAATAGCAGGCCTGGCTGTTTCCTTATAGTTGACCTCAACCCTATTCTCAGTTTCAATCCAATCTCCAATCTTAACGAGATTCTTTTTACTTACCTTCTTTATTGCTGGCACGCCCATCTGTTTTAGCGAAGCGGCATTGAAATGTTGCTCGTGCTGATTTTTCATGGGCACCACCAATAATTTTTTCCTCAGATAAAGGGCTTCCGCTGGAGTTTCAAATCCTGCACCGCATAATACACCCTGCGAAGAGGCCATGCTTGTTGTGAAGGCTTCGTTGTCTACCGGGAACACAGAAATCCTTCCAATGTGATAGGGTTTTGTGATATGCTTGGAAAATATTTGCCATTGGGTTCCTGCCAGTTTTAAGAATAGCTTTACAAGCTTCTTATCATCATAGGCCGGCAAATAGACCGTATAATGTGAACCATTGGTTGCCTTCGTTGTACGAATCCGATCGCGAATAACAGGAGTAAAAATATTCTGATCGTATGAAGCAAAATGAAACCCAACGCCTTCCTTAACCGGGGCATAGTTATTTAAAAACCATGTGCCAACAGGATCAAAATGTTTAGGCTTGGGTACTTTTGGCGACTGTAATGCATATTGGTGACTCAATGCTATACAAGGAACATCGCGCTTGTGACAAGCCCAGGCTGTGATGGCTTCAAAATCGTTGATGACCAGATCATATTTTTCCACGGGAAATTCCTTGATCTCGCGCATCACTCGTTTAGAGCTGTTATTCTTAAATGTTTTTATAAAATCTATCCCGCCTTTCTTGCCAAAGAAAAAACTAAGGCCTTTCGATTTATATTTAACAGGCATTGATAGTTTAATATCTGCCTGGGCTCCGCTTACAAATAAATCCAACTTTCCATAATTGGCAAGAATAGGAGCAATTTCCTCAGCTCGCGCAATATGGCCATTGCCCGTTCCTTGTATAGCGTAAAGTATTTTCACTTTTTAGGTTTAAGTAATTGTTCCATCATTTCATTGAAAAGTTCTTTGTTATCAGAACCTTTAAATCTTCGTGGAAGTTTAATTGCCTGCGCAATTTTGTCGTCACGATAATTATAAATTTTCCAGACTCCCGCATGGCACTCCAGCGCAGTGAGATTCTCAACCCAATCGCCAGAATTGAGATACATGACACTACCTTTGTCTGTAGTAATCTTTTTCATGGCTGGTTTATGGATATGCCCACATACAACATAGTCATATCCGTTATCAATAGCAATGCCTGCAGCGGTCTCTTCAAAATTATCAATAAACTGGACAGCGCTTTTTACACTGTCTTTGATTTTTTTGGAGAGTGAAATTTTTTCGCGTCCCAGCTTTTGCAAAACAAAGTTTACAAAGGTGTTGATATGAATAAGAGAATCATATCCTACAGCTCCTAGTTTGGCCAGCCATTTTGCACTCTTCATGGTAACATCAAATACATCGCCATGAAAAATCCATGCCTTCTTCGAATTGATTTTCAAAAGCAACTTGTTCTCAATCTGAAAAGAGCCAAGACGGAAGCCGGAAAACTTTCTCAGCATTTCGTCATGATTGCCAGTTAGATAAATCACTTTTGTATTGTGGGTCATCAGGCCGGTGAGATGTTTAACCACCTGCATGTGTGTCTTCGGCCAGTATCGTGTGGAGAACTGCCACATATCAATAATATCGCCATTGAGAATAACCTTGCCAGGTTCTATTGATTTTAGATATCGGAGGAGTTCTGTGGCATGGCAACCATAGGTGCCAAGATGAATGTCGGAAAGCACTACAATATCAACGGGGCGCCTTTTACTTTTTGCCATTTACTAAAGATCCGAAAAGTTATGGATTCAATTTATCCATAACTATTCATTAGCAAAATTAAAGTCACTTCACACCAATTATTTTAAGTCAATGTTACCCTATTGTTAACCAATCCACCGCGAATTGGCTCACAAAGACTTATCTCATCGGTTACTTATTCATCAACACTGTCTGCGTAGGGTACGCAAACTCAATACCCTCAACTGCAAATGTTTTAAATATTTTCAGGTTAATGTCCTGCTGAACGTTCATGTAGTCCAGGTACTCGGATGACTCTATGAAATACACTACTTCAAAATTCAGACTATATGCACCAAACGCAGCAAAGTGAGCGCGATCGAAGGTAGCCTGTTGCTGGGCTTTTATTATTTGTTCAACTATCGCGGGTATTCGGGCAAGTACTTCAGGCTTCGTATTATAAACGATCGCCAAAGAAAACACAACCCTTCTGCGATTCATTCGCTTAAAGTTGTGTATACGCGACTTGGTAAGATCGCTATTTGAAAAAGCCAGTTGCTCTCCGTTAACACTCAACAACCTTGTGGTCTTAATACCAATGTGTTCCACGGTTCCTTTCTTATCATCCACAGTAATAAAATCACCCACCTCAAAAGGTCTATCGAAGAAAATTACAAAGTAGTTGAACAAATCGCCCAGAATATTCTGAGCCGCGAGAGCAATGGCAATACCCCCTATTCCCAAACCAGCAATAATTGTAGTGACATTATAGCCGAGATTATCAAACAAAAACAACAAGCCAACTGCCCAGATAATCGCGTTAACGATCAGCATAATGCCGTTTAGTTGTTTGAGCTTTTCCAAACCACCTTCCTGCTTACTGATAAAGGATTCCAGCGTGAGCCGTATAAATGATGAGAGCAGTCTGATCACATAAAGGGTGATCACTACAATCATCGCATTATCAATGAATTTATCGGCCTTCTCCGAAAAAGTCAGATAGCTAAGGCCTGAATAAATGGCAACAAATACCAAAATGGGCAACCCAAACTTTTCAATGCCTCTTATAATATAGTCATCAAGCTTGGTCTCCGTTTTTTCAGTCCACTTTTTAATCTGGTTTAACAGTCGACTTCTGAAAATCCGTACAAACAGGATTCCGCCAATAATAATTGCTAGTGCAATGGCATAGTTATGAACTGTGTTACCATAATATTCTTGTGCTAAAATCTCATTCATCCCTGGTTCGCGTTTTGCGTTGCAAAAATAGAAGGTTAGATGACGCTAAAAATTATACCACTAAAAGAATTTCTTCACAACCGATTGCTTCTTTCCCTAATTTTCAAATTCAAATCGGAATCTTATGAAAAAAGTACTTCTCCTGCTTTTGATCATCCCCTCTGCCTACGCTCAGCAACTTGTGCCACTCACGGTAGAAAAAATTATGCGCGACCCGAAATGGATGGGGGTTGCGCCTTCCAACATTAATTGGTCGGATGATGGCAAGCTGATTTACTTTACCTGGAATCCGGAGAACAATCCGGGCGACTCTTTATACAGTATCTCACTCTCCAACCGCACTCCGCTTAAAGTAAGTGCTGCGGTAAGAAGATCCTTGCCCTCTGGTTTTGGCTCTTATAATAAATCATACAGCAAAAAACTTTATGAAAAGGGTGGCGATCTTTTTTTACTCGAGATCCCGACCGGCAAAATAACGCAGATTACCAACACACTAGACCGCGAATCGAATCCTTCCTTTTCAGCCGATGAACGGAAAGTGCTCTTTGTAGCCAATACGAATTTGTTTAGTTGGGAGATCGGCACTGGCTCCTTTGCCCAGTTAACTGATTTTAAGAAGGGACCAAAGCGGCCTGATGCAAAATCGAGTGAGCAGGAGAAATGGCTGAAGGTCGATCAGCTTGCTTACTTCGAGGTGCTTAAGCAACGCAGCGAAAATCGAAAGGCTACAGAAAAAAATAGAAAGGCCGATCAACCCAAACGCCCTAAAGAAATTTACCTGGATGATAAAAATATCAACAATATTCAGTTAAGTCCGGATGGTAAGTTTATCACGTACGTGTTAACAAAAAATGCGAACGCTAAAAGTACAATCGTTCCAAACTATGTAACCGAGTCTGGTTTTACCGAAGATATACCTGCCCGCACCAAAGTAGGGGCCGCACAAAATATTTCTGAGTTATTTGTCTATGATATTGCTAAAGACACTGTTTTGTCTGTGAAGACGGATGAGCTTGCTGGCATTTTTGATTCACCTGAATATAAAAAAGACTATCCTTCAAAGGCAAAAGCCGATACCAAAGAAAAGAAACCTGAAGCTCGTTCACTTTCTTTTTCCGGATTAGTCTGGTCTACGGATGGAAAAAATAATGTGCTTGTGTTACGTTCGCATGACAACAAAGACCGTTGGATTGTATCGCTTGATCTTGCTACCCGGAAATTTAAACTCATCGACCGGCAGCATGATGAAGCCTGGATTGGCGGACCGGGCACCGGTGGGTTTTTCGGTGGCGCTAATGTGGGCTGGCTGGCTGATAACAAATCAGTGTGGTTTCAATCTGAAGAAACGGGTTACTCTCATTTGTATGTAGCCGATTTTACGTCTGGGAAAAAACAGGCTCTTACTTCAGGTAAGTATGAAGTTCAATCGGTTGATCTATCGCACGATAAAAAATTCTTCTACCTAATAACCAACGAAGTACACCCGGGTGAAAAACATTTTTATAAACTCCCGGTAACGGGTGGTAAAGCAGAAAAACTAACTACTCTTACAGGCGCACACGAAGTTTCACTCTCACCGGATGAAAAGTGGTTAGCCTACCGATACTCGTACAGCAATAGACCTTGGGAACTTTATCTTCAGGAAAACAAAGCCGGTGCTAAAGCAATTCAAATTACCAATTCACTCACCGCTGAATTCAATTCATATGCCTGGCGCGATCCCGAAGTAACAACCTTCAAAGCGCGTGATGGTGCCGATGTGTATACGCGCGTTTACAAACCAGAAAAACCAAATGGTGCTGCAGTCATTTTTGTGCATGGCGCGGGCTACTTGCAAAATGCACATAAGTGGTGGAGCAGTTATTTCCGCGAATACATGTTTCACAATTTACTTGTAGATAAAGGGTATACCGTGCTAGATATGGACTATCGCGCAAGTGCAGGTTATGGTCGCGATTGGCGTACAGGCATCTACCGTTTCATGGGTGGAAAAGATTTGACGGATAACGTGGATGGTGCAAAGTGGCTCACTGAAAAGCATAACATTGACCCCAAACGCATTGGAGTATATGGTGGTTCCTATGGCGGCTTCATCACGTTGATGGGTATGTTTACTACACCAGATGTTTTTGCAGCAGGTGCTGCACTAAGACCCGTTACCGATTGGGCGCAATACAATCATCCGTACACGGCCAATATTTTAAATGTGCCTTATATGGATAGTGTTGCCTATGTAAAAAGTTCTCCGCTCTATCATGCCGAAGGATTAAAAGGACATTTGCTCATCTGCCACGGAATGGTGGATGTGAACGTTCATTTTCAGGATGCGGTGAAACTTTCTCAGCGACTGATTGAACTGGGCAAAGACAATTGGGAGCTGGCAGTATACCCGATGGAAGATCATGGCTTTGTTGAACCCAGCAGCTGGATAGATGAGTATAAGCGAATTTTAAAGTTGTTTGAAGAGCATTTGAAATGAGGTCTTTGATTACGGTAGGCCTTATTAGATGACTTTGATTCAAGTCAATTATTTACTATTTTTGACCTGAACTCAAGTCAATGGAATTAGGTCGATTATACACTTTTCAGGCCAATCTGCTCAAATCAACGAGTCGTGAATTCACCCGATTTCTGTTTGAGGAGGTGAATTGGAAACAACGCATGTTGGGAATCCGCGGTTTGCGCGGTACAGGAAAAACAACCATGCTGTTACAACATCTTAAGTTTAATCTTAAGGAAAAAGGACTATACGTAACAGCCGATCATCCATGGTTCTATGATCATACTCTGTTTGATCTTGCTGAAACCTTTGAGAAAGATGATGGTCGGGTACTATTAATTGACGAGATCCATAAATATCCCAATTGGTCAAGCGAGCTTAAGAATATTTATGATGGCTTTCCTGGCCTTCAATTAATATTTACCGCTTCTTCTGCGCTGGAAATTCAGAAAGGCGAAGCCGACCTAAGCAGAAGAGTAATATCCTATGAGCTGCCCGGGTTGTCATTTCGTGAGTACCTTAATTTCACAGGAGAATCTTCATTCAAAAAAATTTCATTGCAAGAATTACTAAAAGGCCATGAAGAAATCAATCACCAAATTCCGACATCATTTAAGCCACTTCCTTTATTCAGAAAGTATTTGCAATCTGGTTATTTCCCCTTTAGCAAATCAGAGGAGAGCGATCATTTTATCATAAAATTAAACCAGGTAATTAATACTGTACTTGAAACAGACCTTGCAAGTATTGAACAGTATACAGCGGGAAATGTAGTGCAGATAAAAAAACTTCTCGGAATCATCTCCGAGTCAGTTCCATTCACGCCCAACATTAGCTCCCTGGCAAGCAAAATGAAAATGGGACGCGATACCGTCAACCTGTTTTTACTTCATCTGGAACGAGCCCGGCTGCTTAATCTTTTACATTATTCCACAAAAGGAATAGCTGCTTTACAAAAGCCAGATAAAATTTATCTCGAAAACACAAACCTCAGCTACGCATTAAAAGATCAACCCGAAAAAGGCTCGTTAAGAGAGACGTTCTTTCTCAATCAAATGAGAAATGCAAAATATCAGGTCCATCTGGCACCGGAAGGTGATTTTCTTATTGAAAAAAAATGGACTTTTGAAATCGGTGGGAAAACTAAAACTGATCATCAAATAAAAAAGACAAAGAACGCATTTCTGGCTTTGGATGATATTGAATATCCATATCAGAATCGAATCCCCCTTTGGCTTTTTGGATTTCTGTATTGAAAATTCAACAGATGACTCACAAAGCTTACCCCACCGGAAAGAATCAGGTATAAACAGCACGGTGCTTACGTTGGTGGTAAGCAAAGGATGATCGCTTTGCCATACCTTGTTTCTTCATTTATAATCAAACACCCCAATCCATGAGACTTTTAATTCGTTTTGTTTTTTTTGTTTGCCTTACGCTTTCGTCCATGCTGCATGCAAACGCCCAAGGCACTATGCTCCTGCGCCAACCTACCATCAGCAACGCTGACATTGTATTTGTCTATGCCAACGACTTATGGATTGTAAGCAAAGATGGTGGCGATGCCCGAAGACTTACCAGCAACGAAGGCGCAGAGAGTAATCCACATTTCTCGCCAGATGGAAAACTCATTGCATTCACGGGTCAGTATGATGGTAACACTGATGTGTATTTAATTCCAACGGAAGGCGGACAGCCCACACGGTTAACCTGGCATCCTGGAGCAGATCAGGTTACCGGCTGGACACCCGATGGAGAATCCATTTTGTTTGCAACTAGTCGCGAAGGGGTGTTACCTACCCTCGAATCGAAAATTTATAAGATCAATAAGAAGGGTGGTGTGGAGGAAGCGGTCGCTATTCCACGTGCCGTAGCCGGAGAAATTTCGGAAGATGGAAAATCAATCGCTTACCAGCAAATTGGTTTCTGGGATCCTGAATGGCGCAACTACCGCGGTGGACAAGCAAAGCCAATCTGGATTGTAGATCTGAAAAACTATTCTCTCAAGATGACACCCCAAACGGATAATGAACGTCATACCGATCCGGTGTGGTTAAACAATGTGGTTTACTTTTTATCCGAGCGTGATTATGCCAACAACATCTGGTCGTACAATCCTGCCAACAGCGAATTAAAACAACTCACCTTTCATACCGACTTCGATGCAAAAAGTTTAGATGCCGGTGGAGGTCAAATCGTATATGAGCAAGGTGGGTATTTACATTTGCTCAATCCGGCTAACGGTACCACAAAAAAATTACCGATTAATGTACGGGGCGATTTTCATTGGTCGCGGGCACGCTGGCAAGAGATAAAGCCAACGTCATTACAAAATGCTTCACTATCGCCTACCGGCCAGCGGGCATTGTTTGAATACCGAGGAGAAATTTTCACCGTGCCTAAAGAAAAAGGTGATTGGAGAAACATTACCAAATCTTCCGGTGCGGCCGATCGCTATCCTGTATGGTCGCCTGATGGAAAACGAATTGCCTGGTTCAGTGATGCCAGTGGTGAATATCAATTGATGATCACCGATCAGGAAGGACTGGAAAAACCTAAAGCTATAACCATCCCTAATCCTACCTTCTTCTTTCAACCGGCATGGTCGCCCGATAGCAAGTACATTGCCTTCACGGATACAGATTACAATTTATGGTTTACCGATGTGAACACCGGGGCCACTAAAAAAGCAGACACCGAGCGCTATGCACATCCAAACCGGTCACTCAATCCCGTTTGGTCTCCCGACAGCAAATGGATTGCCTATGCACGGTTGATTGATAGTCATTATAAAGTAATCAAAGCACACAATGTAGAGACCGGGCAAAATTTGCAACTCACCGATGGCATGGCCGATGCAATCTCACCCGTATGGGATGCCACCGGAAAATATTTATACTTCC
>DAOOCD010000044.1:0-21036 GCA_035408225.1 Cyclobacteriaceae bacterium
CAAAATCAACACTCCGCTTTTAATTATTCATGGCGATCAGGACTTAAGAACGGGAGTAATTCAATCTGAAACGCTCTACAAAAGCCTGAAAATTTTAAATAAACCGGTCGAATACATTCGCTATCCAAAAGAAGGCCATGAATTAACACGTAGCGGCAACCCGGGAAGAATGATGGACCACATGTTACGTGTAATTGAATTCTTTGAACGCTATTCGAAACATCCTGAACCCCCGGCTGCTGTTATAAAATAAAATCAAGATGTCACATGCTCACTAACTATTTCAAGTGAACCTGTGGCTTCATTTCTTATTCAACATACAATACCAGTCCTTTCAGATATTCTCCTTCGGGATGATAAAGCGATACCGGGTGATCCGCAGGTTGAGATAAATGATGCAGGACTTTTATTTGACGACCCGATTGAATAGCCGCTGAAACAACCGTGTCGTAAAACAATTGGCGATCGACTACCTGCGAACACGAGAAGGTAAAAATTATGCCTCCGGGGCGAATCATCTTCATTGCTTCGGCATTCAGTCGTTGATACCCTTTCATCGCCTGATGGCGGGCCTCTTTATGTTTGGCAAAAGCAGGCGGGTCGAGAATAATCAAATCATATACGTTCTTTTTGTCTTTGATAAAATCAAACGTATCACTGGCAAAACACTCATGCACATTGGGGTCAAACCCGTTCAGCGACAAGTTCTTCCTTGTCATAGCTACAGCTTTTTCGGAGGCATCAACAGAATGGACAACCTCTGCTTCGTTTTGAAGTGCATACACTGAGAAGCCACCTGTGTAACAAAAGGTATTGAGTACTGTTTTTCCCTTTGCCATTTCACCCAGCAACTTTCTGTTCTCGCGCTGGTCAAGAAAGAAACCTGTCTTCTGTCCTTCTTCCCAATCCACATAAAACTTGTTCCCATGTTCCAGCACTACATGGGGTACAGCGGCCATCCCTAATAGATAACCACTTTCCGATTTTTCAGTCAATGACTTATAATAAACAGCCGAAATATCAAACTGCCCCTCCGATAAAACACTCTTAATAGCTTCAGAGATAATATTCCTGTCTTGCTGCATCCCTGTGGAATGGGCTTGCACAATGGCAACATCGTGATACAAGTCAACAATCAGTCCGGGAAGGCCATCTCCTTCGCCATGAACTAACCTATAAGCATTCGTAAAATCGGAAACGACTTGTGTATCTAACCGTTGATTTAAGGCCGTTCTGATTTTGTCGTGATATATGGATATCTCCGGGGGTGTTTCTCCAAACAAAATCATGCGGACGGTTATGGTTCCCTTCTGATAATGGCCGAACCCAAGGGTTGTTTTTTTAGCATCCTGAACCTCCACCCAATCACCCTCTTTTACTTCTCCCAATATGGATTGAATAGCCCCCGAAAAAACCCATGGATGAAACCTCTTAACAGAATGATCTCTACCTTGTTTAAGCAAAATGGTACCTTGAATATTCACGTATTGATTTTAAAGCCTCTTGACAAAAAGTAAAGTTACTTAATATATTTAGCCGGTAAATTTTAATGATCACAACCATGAGAATCTTTTGTTTGCTGCTTATTTATTTGCTGGCTTCCTGCACCCAGAAAACTGAATCGTCTGGTGAAACTGCAAGTACTGAATTGGAAGGTGTGCCTCCTGGAGCCCTGAAGGAAGAATACGTAGATACTCCGGGCCTTATAAAGATTACCTCAAATGATAATCAGGGTAAGATCTCGGCTTCGGGAAATTATCTCAATCAAAAACGGGAAGGATCGTGGGTTGAGTACACCCCAGCAGGAATGGTTAAGTCTATAACATCCTATGTATCGGGTAAGAAAGAAGGGGTGCTTGTTGAGTTTAATGAGAACGGTCAATTGCTGAGACGATGTAACTACCACAATGACTTACGTGATGGCGAATACAAAGAGTACAATTATTCAACTGTGAAAGAGGAGCGTTTTTATAAAAACGGAAAGCTGGAAGGCACGGTAAAAATATTCTATGCCGATGGAAAACTGATGGAGGAAGGCCTCTACAAGAATGGAGTTCGTGACGGCCTCTCAAAATGGTTCGACCAGCAAGGGAATATGACGATTGAATATGAGTACAAGGACGGTGTTTTGGTTAAAAAGTGAAATTTTGTCAGTAAAGTGAACCAAAACCTGTCGTCTATTCGTTTAAAACCCACTGGCACTTCTTTTGATTTTGAGGGAACGAAATGAGCGGTACAAGATTTACTGATTTATCTCTACAACTAATCTCAAGCGGAATACATCTTATTCCGGTTAATAGATTTATAAACTAACTTTTAATTTCTATGAAACGATTTGGTTCACTTTTGTTGGCTGCGATACTGGGTAGTGTGATAACCATCGTGGCCTCGCAATGGCTGATGAAGGATCAGCAACAAGGAGTAAAAATTGAACATATTAACGGTGTGCCTGCATCTCAGGTGGCCTATCAGGTAAATGAGCAAGGTCAAGTAGTGCCTTTGGACTTTACCGGAACTGCAGAGAAGGTTACCAAAGCAGTAGTGCATATCCGGTCTACGCAAGAAAGAGTTTCGTCTGAAAACTCTCAAATACCAGAGCAATTTCGTCAATTCTTTTTCGACAGCCCTTTTGAAAATCAAGGACCAAGACAAAGCACAGGCTCGGGCGTGATCATTAATAAAGATGGTTACATTGTAACCAATAACCATGTCGTAGAAGGTGCTGATATCGTTCAGATAACTCTTTATGACAACCGTGAATTGAAAGCTGAAGTAATTGGAACGGACCCAGACACTGATCTTGCTGTGATCAAAGTGAATGAAAAAGATCTTCCTTATTTATCATTTGTTAACTCTGATGATTCAAAAGTGGGTCAATGGGTGTTGGCGGTTGGCAATCCCTTTAATCTAAACTCAACCGTTACAGCCGGTATTATCAGCGCAAAAGGAAGAAACATAAACATTATTAATTCTGGTAATCCTGGAAAAAACGGTCAACCCGGAACACGCACCGCAATTGAATCCTTTATTCAAACTGATGCAGCTATAAACCCAGGAAACAGTGGTGGGGCTTTAGTTGATTTAACAGGTGGATTGGTTGGCATCAATACTGCGATTGCAAGCCCAACAGGGTCTTATTCGGGTTATGGATTTGCTGTACCTTCCAATATCGTAAGCAAGATCACTGAAGATCTGATCGCTTTTGGAACCGTTCAGCGTGGTTGGTTAGGAATCAACGTAACCAGTGTAGCCAGCGATCTGGTAAAAGAGAATGATCTAAGTGTGAATGAAGGCGCTTACGTTGCCGGTTTCGGAGATGACCCTGACAAGAGTGCCGCCAAAGCAGCCGGCATTAAAGAAGGGGATGTAATTGTTAAGTTAGACGAGGCTCCCATAAAATCCAGCACTGCATTAATTGAATATGTTGGCCGTAAACGCCCGGGAGATAAATTGAATGTAACGGTAAACCGGCAGGGAAAAACAATTGTGGTTCCTGTTACATTGAAGAATCGTGAGGGGAAAACAACAGCCGTTAAACGGGAGGAGAAGGCCGAGGCTGCCTCGCTTGGTTTTGAACTGGAAGATGTTGACAGCAAAGTGCTTAAGCGACTTGACATCAATAGCGGTGTTCAGGTAAAATCGCTGGCAAATGGAAAACTGAAGCGTACTGGCATGAGAGAGGGATTCATTATCACTCATGTGGATGATGTTGCAGTAAAATCAGCCAAAGAAGTGGATGAAATTATCAGGAAAAAGAAAGCGGGTGACTTAATTACCTTCGCAGGTATTTACGAAGACTATCCGCGTGAGTATATTTATGCGTTACGTATGTGAAACTAAAACCCAACGTTAATGAGAAAACTGTTTAAGAAAGGCGAGCGCGTCCGCAGCAAGATTGATGGAAAGGTGATGGAGGTGCTCAAGTACCTAAAGTCAAATCTGGTAGAGGTGAAGTGGTTTGACCTTGATTCGAAGGAAGTTCGATTAAAAAAAATAAAGGAGGATAAGCTTTCGAAGGCGGCATAAGCCTGAAACTAGGTTCATTAAAGAAACCCTGGATTTAAAGTCTGGGGTTTTTTTGTTACTCTTAAAGCAGGTAACATTTTGTAACATACATTTAAAGACCTCGTCAAGAAATTGATAAACCCGTTCTCGAGTTGTTAAAAACTCCAATACGCGCTACTTTTGAAAACAAGAGCTTAAACAATTTAAATAACTTCGTTATAAAAAAATTCGAAATTCCCGCGTATTACCGATCCTCCATTACTGGCAAGATCAAAGAATCTCGAAGATTAAAGGATCTTCGCAAACAGGATTTTTCTCCAACCGTATTGGATTTGGGCCCTGTACAATTCATTCTGGCCCGGCATTTTGGATTTTGTTATGGTGTTGAGAATGCCATAGAAATCAGTTATCGCGCGCTGGAAGAATCTGTTGGAAAAAATGTTTACCTGTTAAGTCAGATGATCCATAACCAGGAAGTGAATAATGACCTGGAAAGCCGGGGGATTAAATTCATTATGGATACAGACGGAAGTCAGTTCATTCCCTGGGAAAAAATTCATAAAGATGATGTGGTAATCATTCCCGCCTTTGGCACAACGCTGGAAATCGAACACATGCTACTCGACAAGGAGATTGAAGTTCAAAAGTATAACACCACCTGTCCATTTGTAGAAAAAGTATGGAACAGAACAGAGAAACTCGGCAAGGAAAACTATACCATCATCATCCACGGCAAACCCAAACACGAAGAAACGAAAGCTACCTTTTCACATAGCTCACACAACGGCCCTTCCGTAATTGTGCGCGATATGAATGAAGCTCAACAACTCGGTAACTATATTCTGGGAAGCAAGACCCGAGCTGAATTCTATGAAGAGTTCGCTGGAAAGTATTCTGCTGGATTCGATCCTGTTATGCATCTTCAACGCGTAGGTGTGGTAAACCAAACTACCATGCTGGCTTCTGAAACCCAGGCTATCGCTGATTTCTTCAGGCAACTGATGATCGCAAAGTACGGAGCTGAAAAAGTAAAGCTTCACTTTGCTGATACACGCGATACTCTATGCTATGCTACCAATGACAACCAGGACTCCACGTATCAACTTCTCGAATCCGATGCCGACCTGGCTATTGTCGTTGGTGGATACAATAGCTCTAACACATCGCATATTGTGGAATTATGCGAACGTAAGTTCCCCACCTATTTTATTAATTCAGAAGCCGAGATCAAATCAAGATCAGAGATTCATCACTTCAACTATCCAAGAAAAGAGAAGCAGATTACACATGAATTCTTACCAGACAAATGCCCCGTGAAAATCATCCTCACGAGCGGTGCCTCTTGTCCAGATACTTTGGTGGATAGGGTTTTACTTAAGCTTGCTGAATATTTCAGCCCGATAAAATCGATTGAGGAGGCCCTTAATGAGTTTTAAGATTAGCTACTTATTGTAACCTTTGTTTTTAACTGTGAATAAACTCCTTGTCATCATTTCATGTCTTTGGACATCCACTCTTTTTGGTCAGGAGTTAGATTCAATAAAAATTCTTCAGGAGATTACAGTTCGTTCATACGAAGCCGACCGGCCTCTACTCGAAGTGCCCGCATCAATTGGGTTAGTTTTAAATAGCGATCTGAGCCGGTTCAGTAATACGTCACTGGTTTCTGCAGTCAATAATCTTCCAGGAATTCGAATGGAAGAGCGCTCTCCCGGAAGTTATCGTTTCTCCATTCGGGGTAGTTCGTTACGCTCACCCTTTGGAGTGCGCAATGTAAAAGTATATTGGAATGAACTGCCTGTTACAGATGCTGGCGGAAACACCTATCTGAATCAATTCGATGCAAATTCAATTAATCAGATTGAAATTATCAAAGGACCAGGCTCTAGTTTATACGGTGCTGGTACTGGTGGAGTGCTTTTACTAAAGTCACCCAAACCTGAAAATGAAAGTTCGCTCACCGGCTCATGGCTTGGCGGAAGTTATGGACTAAGAAATTATCAACTCGCTCTTAATTCCGGCAATGAAAATACAGGGCATTATGTGGGCTATCAACATCAGCAAGCCGATGGATATCGCGAGCAAACTCGCATGGTACGAGACCAACTTAATAGCACATTTCGGTTTTCAATTTCCGATAAAGAACAATTAGAGACTGCCATTTTTTATACGGATTTGTACTATCAAACCCCGGGTGGGCTTACCCAGGCTGAATATGATACAGATCCAAGTCAAGCACGACCTGCTGCTGGTACTCAACCAGGTGCTGTTTCGCAAAATGCGGGTGTTTCACTCAAGTCATTTTATACAGGAGTTTCCCATCAATATCACTTTTCAAAAAATCTCCATAATCGCACAGGTGTGTATGGAAATTTTGTTCAATTCGAAAATCCAGCCATTCGCAATTACGAGCGAAGAGCTGAACAAAATCTTGGGGCAAGAACTGTAACAGATTACACATTTGAGGTGGCCGGTTGGAATACCAAATTAATTGGAGGCGGAGAATTCATGAGTGGCTTCTCTCCTATTAAAACGTATCAAAATCTTCAAGGGGTTCCAGGATCCTTGCAAAGTGACGATGAGGCAAAGTCTCTTCAATACAATCTCTTTGGTCTGGGTGAATTAACAAAGGTAAATTGGATTTTAACCGGAGGGTTAAGTATAAACTGGGTGAGTTATAAATTACTGCAACTTTCCAATTCACCGGCTCAACAACAAGAAGTAAAATACGATCCGATTGTTACGCCTCGCTTTGCGTTGTTACGAAAAATCAACAACGCATTTTCTGTTCATGGCAATTTAAGCTGGGGGTTTTCTCCGCCCACCCTTGCGGAAGTGCGACCTTCTAATGGAGTTTTCAATACCACATTGGAGCCGGAAAAAGGAATGCAAATAGAAATTGGATCACGAGGATACTTTATTAAAAAGAAGTTTTTTGTGGATGCTGCTATCTACCATTTTGCACTTGATCAAACTATTGTGGTGCGCAGAGACCCGGACGGGGCAGATTATTTTGTGAATGCAGGGGCCACTAATCAAAACGGCCTTGAAGTATTATTGCATTGGCAACCGACTCTTAATCCCGCACTTTTTTCAGGTTTTAAATTGTGGAGTGGAGTTACTATAAACCAATACGAATTTGTTGACTATGTCAAAGGCACAATATCGTATAGTGGCAATTCACTAACCGGAGTTCCGGAACAAGTCGTTACGGGTGGTTTGGATCTAGAACTTCGAAAAGGATTCTATTGTCACATTACTTTCAATTATACTTCATCATTGCCTCTTGATGATGCAAATACCGTCTTTGCCAAATCCTATACACTACTGGGTAGTAGGGTGGGATACAAGTCATCTTTCATTCATAAAATGCCGATAGATTTTTTTGCAGGTGCCGACAATTTACTTGATCAAACGTACAGCCTGGGCAATGATCTGAATGCTGCAGGGGGTCGATATTTCAATGCTGCTGCAGGCAGAAATTACTATGCAGGATTGAGATTTGATTTGAGTCTTTCGCGCAGCAAGTGATTTTATTTTACCTTCACATTCGTGAAGTTCATTCCGTTTCTTCTTTTGGCATTTATAGCAACCGGCAACGTTTTAGCTCAAAACGAACTGCGCGTTAAACGTATCACCACAAGCACTGGTGAAGATATTGTGGGTGTTCAATCCTTCTTTAAAGATAGCCAAGGCTATATGTGGATGGGGTCCCTCACATTTGACCTGGTGCGATTCGATGGGCTTAACACAAGAAGCTACGCCCCATCGGAAATTCAAACAGACTATTTCAAAAGCACACGCCCATTATTGATTTTTGAAGATAGTAAGAAAGAGTTGTGGATAGGAACTGACGTAGGAGCATTAATGATTTATGATCGACCTATGGACCGATTTCAGATTGTCAATGACAGTACTACGAGTATAAAATCAAGACTCTTTTGCCAAGTCGAAGATAAAGATGGCAGCTTTTGGTTAGGGACATTGGGTGGCGGCCTATTGCGGTTTAATCCGGATACAAAAAAATTCTCTCAATATCAGTTCCAACAAGATGACCTAAAATCTATTCCTGATAACTACGTGGTCGGGCTTACCTTCGACTCTACCGGAAAATTATGGGTAGGCACCACCGCGGGGCTTTGTAGTTATGATCCACAAACCAATCAATTTATTCGGTATGATCTACCAAATAATAACCCGAATGACACCTATCGCTACCGTGTGATTCGCAGTATGTTGCTTTCTAAAAATAAATTATATCTAAGCACCTATGGCGGGCTTCAGATTTTTGACATAGTCACAAAAAAAAGTGAGCATCTTATTCATGATGATCAAAACCCAAACAGTCTAAGTCATAATTCACTTTTTCAAACTGCCGAAAATCTTGACGGTACTTTTTGGATTGCATCGTATGGTGGTGGCTTAAGTCTCTTTGACCCTGCAACCAGAAAATTTACAAACTGGAAAAAAGATGAATCCGATCCGGAGAGTATTTCGAGCAACAACCTTTTTACGGTCTATCTGGATGGGGATGGACTGCTTTGGATGGGGATGGATGATAATACCATTTGCATTCATAATACCCGAGCGAAAAAATTTCATTCAATAGTGCATCGACCTGGCCGATTAGAAGGTATTTCGCCCGGTTGGATTCAAACGATATTCCAGGAAAACGATTCCCTATTTTGGTTAGGGTTAAATGGCAATGGATTAAATCGACTTAATCTAAACACCGGGGTAGTTAAAAAATTTCTGAACGATCCAAAGAACCTTAAGAGTTTAGGTCAAAATTCTGTGAGGGCCATCGATCAGGATACTCAGAATAGAATCTGGCTAGGGCTGGCTGGAGGTGGAATAAATATGTTAGATCCCGCAAAGGAAGAGTTCACCCGATTTGAAGCAGGGGGTGAAAATTCCATTAATAATAATGCGGTATCAGCCATGCTTATCGATCAGGATGATTTTATCTGGACTACTACATTTCGCAGCGGATTAAATATCTATAATCCCAGGACTAAAAAATTTAAAAGGTTTAATAACGACTCGCTTCGAAAGGCTACGGGTATCTCCTTTGCCTTCGTAAAAGAAATTTTTGAGTTGAATGAAAACATCTGGTTTAATACTCAAACCCAGGTCGTTGTCTTTGATAAAAAAAGAAATCAATTTGTCATGGTATCCCCTGAAGGTCAGGTTGCTCCAGCTACCAATTCTGTTTTTCTTGAAATGGAACCCTATTCCGAAACCGAGATGCTTCTGTTCACCAATGATGAAGTAAAAACAATTCGATACGTAGAACCTGGACATATTAAACAAAAATTGATCCACAAGCGAAAACCTAACGATGAATTTTTTAAATCTTTTGTAGTCGATCGCACTAATCAAATTTGGTACATTACCAAGGACCACCTCGTAAAATGGAATTCCCAATCGGGTGAGAAAAGAATTTACACCGAATCGGATGGAATTATTTCCAGTGATCTCCACTCCTTATTTTTGGATACCCGTGGGCGAATTTTTATAACTACTTTGAATGGTCTCACGTGGTTTTCTCCAAATGAGATTCAGGATGACACGGTTCAGAGAAAGATTATATTCACTGATTTTAAATTATACAACCGATCGGTAGGAATCACTGAGTTCGACTCATTGGCAAACTATACCCTGCCCGGACATATCTCACAATTAAAAAATATTTCCATCGACCATGAGCACTCATTCTTTTCCATCGAATTCACGGCTATGGAATTTATGGCGCCCAATAAAATTCAATATGCTTATAAACTGGATGGCTTTGATCAGGAATGGGTTCAAATCGGAAACAGAAACTTTGCCAGCTATACAAACCTCGATCCCGGAAATTATACCTTTCAGGTAAAGGCAGCCAACCCCGATGGCTTTTGGGGTAATCAGATCGCTTCTCTTTCAATAATCATCAATCCTCCGTTCTGGCAGACATGGTGGTTTATTGTCTTGATCATCTTATTGATTGGTGGATTGATATATTTTGGTCATCTCTATCGACTCTCTCAGTCCCTAAAAATAGAACGCCTGCGAACGAAAATTGCCAGTGATTTACACGATGAGGTTGGATCGAGCCTTACCCGGATTTCCATATATTCTGATTTATTACAAAACGGAAACAATGAAAGCGAGCGCACGAATTACCTGGGTCGCATTAGTGCTATGAGTCGTGAAATCGTTAGTACGATGAGTGACATTGTTTGGTCAATTGATAATCGAAGTGATACGGCCAGCGCTTTGTTATTTAGAATGAAAGATTTCGCTACTGAGTTACTGCAACCTAAAAACATTCAGTTTGATTTTAAAGTGAGCGGTATTCAGGATAAAACGATTATGGATCCGATCCTAAGACAAAATATTTATCTCATCTTTAAAGAATCAATTAATAACATTGTTAAACACGCAGATGCAAGCCTTGTGGTGGTTGATATAACAAATGACTCCCGCGAATTCAAAATGACAATTAAAGACAACGGTAAAGGATTTATTGTTGATCAAAATCAGCGGGGAAATGGCTTAAAAAATATGGATCGTAGAGCACATGCCATTCAAGGCCTTATAGAATTTACAAACCTTAATGGCACACAGGTAATTTTTACGCGCAAGGCACTCTAATTTTCAACACCCCCATCTTTATGGGATACCGGCAAGAAATGAATAGCAATAGCTTTCCTAAAACTATTGCTATGAAAAAGATCATTCTGTTAAGTTTCTGTTGCCTGTTTAGCGTTGCAGGCTTCACTCAAATTGTAAAAGGAGCCAAGGCTGTTGGAGGTGGTATTACTTATTCAAAAACTACTCAACCCGGGTATCTGGGAGACGGTGAAGATTCCGAATCCTCCTTCGAATTTATTCCTTCCTTTGGCTACTTTGTTTCAGATGGGATTCTGGTTGGTATTAACCTGGGATTCTCTTCTGGAAAGGTAGATTCTTTCGGAGGAGAGACCAAATCATCCGGATTTGCTGTAGGTCCATTCGCACGATACTATAAACAAACCAGTAATGAAAATTTTGCAATTTATGGGCCGTTCTCATTTCTATATGGTTCCGGTAAGGATACAGATTCAAGCAATCAGGAAACAAAAACGTCTGCGATGGATATCGCTCTATCACCCGGTCTTGTTTACTTTGTAAATGAGCATTGGGCAATTGAGTTGGGTTTCCGTGGAATTGGCTACTATTCATCTGATCCAGACAAAGATGTTGACGAGAACACTGTTAAAACCTTTAATGTTGGATTAAACTCATTTATGCCAGCTTCACTTGGTTTCCGATTTCATTTTTAACAATTCTGTAAATGAAAAAATCTACTGGCTCTTTCGTACTTTAGATC
The DNA here is from genome assembly GCA_035408225.1 of Cyclobacteriaceae bacterium. Taxonomy (GTDB): domain Bacteria; phylum Bacteroidota; class Bacteroidia; order Cytophagales; family Cyclobacteriaceae; genus ELB16-189. Next base: position 11,360 of record DAOOCD010000044.1, read on the forward strand.
ATGATTTTTGTAGGGATTGTTGAAGATGATCAAGAAATCCGAAATGGGATTGTGAGCTTCTTAAGCAAACAACCCGGCTTCGTGTGTGATCTGGCCGTAGGTTCTGTCGAAGAATTGCTGGCCTCTCTTTCATCTGAGAATTCACCGCAAGTACTCATCATGGATTTAGGGTTACCTGGAATGTCCGGAGTAGAAGGTATCAGTTTTGTAAAAAGCCGATATCCAGAAATGGATATTGTTGTCTTCTCGGTATACAACGATCCAAAAAAAATCTTTGATTCTCTTTGCGCAGGAGCAACAGGATACCTCCTGAAAAACACTCCTTTCAATGAGTTGAAAGAAGGCATTGAATTACTTGCGAAGGGAGGTTCGCCCATGTCGCCACAGATTGCCAGAAAAGTGATTGACTTCTTTAAGCCTGCAAAAAAAATTGAAAAAATTTCGCCTCTTTCTGATAAGGAAAAAGAAATTGTTGTGGGGTTAGTCGATGGGCTTAGCTATAAATTAATTGCTGACAGATTGAGTATTTCGATCGAAACAGTTCGATTTCATATTAAAAACATTTATCGAAAACTTCATGTACACGGTAAAGCTGAAGTGATTACCAAATCTCTGCGAGGCGAAATTTAGCCCCCATTTTTATGGGGTAAATGAAGTGCTTACTTATTTGTAACTTTCAGGTATATAAGACTCTAAAACACCTATTATATGAAAATCAAACACCTATTTCCCATCTTTTTGTTACTAGCAATCGGTACATTTTCGTCATGCGATCTTTTTGACAAGGCTACTGATGTATCTTTTGATGCAGATCTACCCCTGGAATTTACAATCAACGAAACTGATGTAAACCCGAGTGGCAAAGATTACTCCACTTCCAAAATGTTAAGTGCGAGTTCCGATCCTGATGTTGCGAAATACGCCAGCAAGATCAAAGAATTTAAAGTAAACAGAATTACTTACACAATTTCTCCAGGAGCAAGCCCCAACACAGTAACATTTACCAATGGTGCTCTTAAAGCCGGCACTAAAACACTTGCTACTGTAAGTTCAGCGAGCTTGTCCAACACAGCAGAAACGGATCTTACAGCCGATGCTGCTGGTTTCAATGAGTTAGCGACCAAACTACTCGGTGATTTGCAAGAAGAAGTTACTCTAACAGGAAGGCTTTCCGCAACTCCTGTAACATTTACTGTAACGTTTAAATTTTATGTGACCATTACCGCAAACGCTCTGTAATAAATTTAGAAGCTTAGTAAAAAGTGCTCCGAATCATCGGGGCACTTTTATTTTGTGGCAATCTTTTTCTTGAAATCGTTTATTATAACCTCTGCGTGCACTCGCGAGTTTTCGATAAACCACTTGTTCGTTTGCAGCCCGCCAATAACTACACCCGCAAGGTAAAGATTCGGCACGTTGCTTTCCATCGTGGTTTCGTTATACACAGGTGTGTGAAAATCATCTTGTTGAAAACGAATACCGATTGATTTCATAAATTCAAACGGAGGTTGATAGCCTGTCATAGCGAGTACAAAATCATTTTGAAGTGTAACGAAACCTTCAGGCGTTTTTATTTCAATTGCTGACGGTGTGATTTTGGTTACAGTTGAACTGAAATAAGCTTTAATAGAACCTTCTTTGATTCGGTTCTCAATGTCAGGTCGCACCCAATATTTAACGCTTTCGCGGATTTTATCTTCTCGAATTACCATCGTTACTTCTGCCCCTTTACGCCAGGTTTCAAGAGCAACGTCTACAGCTGAATTTGCAGCTCCAATCACTGCGACCCTTTGCCCGAAGTATGGATGTGGTTCATCATAGTAGTGCTTCACTTTGGATAAATTCTCACCCTCCACATTCAGTAAATAAGGTCGATCATAAAAACCAAGGGCCAGTACCAATGCCTTCGTTGAGTAGATTCCCTTTGCAGTCGTGATAAGAAATCGCTCGTTGTCTTTCGTTACTTTCTGCACCTCTTCATAAAGTCTCACATTCAGCTTCCAACTGGTACACACTCTACGATAATATTCCAACGCCTCAGGGCGCATTGGCTTCGGGCTATTCGATACAAATGGCACATCTCCAATTTCCAGTCTTTCGGACGTGGAGAAGAAGGTCATGTTGTGGGGATAGTTATACAACGAATTTACCAGACATCCCTTTTCAATGATGAGATAATCCAATCCGGCTTTCTTCGCTTCAATTCCGCATGCCAGTCCAATGGGTCCGGCTCCAATGATGATCAGGTCTTTGCCCTCCATTCGAAAATCTTTGATTAATTAAACAATAATGAGAAATTTAGACTACAAAAACTCAAGGCATATAAAGTCATGTCAGCGGAGAATGAAAAAGATCTTACTCGCACAAAGCGATTTACTCGTCTTGCCATAGTCTGTGCCTTTCTTTTAGCATTTTTCTGGCCTTTGGGTAGTTTCTTTTTCTGGATTTTCTTTGGCGCCACTTCTTATTTCATTTTTCTCGCAATTTACTATAGGCCCCGGCCAAAGCAGGATGAAAATTTTTCCGGCCACTCAAGACCTGCCTGGAAAACTCAAAAATCAGAACCGGGTTTGCAAGATACCCGGAAAAAGATTTTCCTAATCGTCTTTATTATTGGCGGAACCGTCTTCTTCATTTTATTTATGCTGATGATTATCGGATTCATCGTTGGTGATGATCCTCCAGATCAGGCCGTTGTCGATACCACGGACGAGAATGTCGATCGGTTAGCCTTAGCATCGAATCCCTCTGATCTAAATGCATTGACAAATCTGGGTAATTACTTTTACGCACAAAATCAATTCGACTCGGCTCTTTTTTATTATGATAAAATACTTAGCATAGATCCGCAAAACAGCAGTGGCATGTACAACAAGGCCCTTGTGTTTTACCAGACAAAGAATTATGCTAAGTCAATCGAGTGGACGAAGAAATGTTTCAGTATGCATCCTGAAAATATTGATGCGACTATTCTAACGGGAGATAATTATTATGCGCAAGAGAATTTTAGTGAAGCAATTGGTTGGTATCGGCAAGCGTACGACAAGGGTGCCCGGAACCCGGAGCTTCTGAATATCATGGCTTATATCTACGATAGGCAGAATCGATCCAGTGAAGCCATCCAGTTCTATAAGGAAACTCTTGAACAAGACAGTAGTTATCAGGTTTATGGGCGGTTAGCCGAGCTTGATCCTGCACGCGGAGATTGGTATAGAAAGAAAGCAGAACAATGGAAATTAAGGTAAGGTAATAATGCCATCTCCCGGAACAGCTCTTTACTTTATCGCCATAGTACCTCCGCTGTCAATTCGGAATGAAATCCAATTGCTGAAGGAATATTTTAGAGATACCTATCAAAGCAAGGCCGCGCTCAATTCGCCACCGCATATAACATTACATATGCCCTTTCAGTGGAAAGAGGCAAAAGAAGAAAAGCTAATTTCAGCACTAAAGAAGTTTGCGGCAAGAAAATCTCAAGTTGCGGTTCAACTCAAAGGATTTAATTGTTTTGCCCCACGCGTTATTTATGTAAATGTTCTGGAATCAGAACCGCTTCGCTTATTACAATCCGAATTGCATCGGTTTTGTAAAACCGAACTCAATCTCTTCAACGCTCAGTACCGCGATATGCCATTTCATCCACACATAACTCTTGCCTTTCGAGATTTAAAAAAAGATACGTTTAATAAAGCCTGGGGCGAATTTAAAGAGAGGAATTTTTCCGAAGATTTTATCGCCAACAAAATCACGCTTCTAAAACACGATGGAAAAGTCTGGAATCCCCACTCTGAGCTGGATTTTTAATTCAGAACAATCTTCCCGACTTTAGAGAAAAATAGAAATCATGAAACAGCTATTGGCAATTCCTTTTATCATTTTCCAGGTCACCAGCTTTACTGCAATAGCTCAAATGGGGTCCGAAATTTTGTTGTTTGATTTGAAAATCAAGAAAAATAAGATCACTCTCTCAAATCCAAAAAACATAACCAACCATCCGGGTTATGATAATCAGCCTGGCTTTAACCGTGACGAACCCGTTGTGTATTACTCTTCATTTAATGATGAAGGACGATCCGACATAAAATCCTACAACTACCAAACCGGAGTGACAACCTCTGTTACCACCACTAATGAAAGAGAGTACTCACCTACTCAAACACCTGATAAAAATTATATATCGTGCATTATACAGCGTGATAACGGAGCCCAGGATTTAGGAAAATATCCATTGACAGGTGGTGATCCTTATGTGATCATCAATACTATGACTGTTGGATATCACGTTTGGGCAGACAATAGTCATCTGGCTCTTTTTATTCTCGGTGATCCAAACACATTGCATTTTATGCGACTTCCAACAAAAGAAGATACTGTGCTGGCTCAAAATATTGGTCGGTCGTTACACCAGATTCCCGGTGAGCGTGGAGTCAGCTTTGTTCAGAAGACTTCATCCACAGACTGGCAAATAAAAAAACTTGATACCGAAACTATGGCGATTTCAACCTTGGCCAATACACTTCCTGGTCGGGAAGATATTACCTGGACTCCTGATGGAAGAATTATTTCTAGTGATGGATCGAAAATTTATAATCTTAATCCTACGAAAGATAAAACCTGGACCGAGATTTCATTGACTTCCGGACGGGAATTGCTAAAGGGTATAACGCGACTGGCTGTTAATGTAAAAGGAGATAAATTGGCCGTAGTGATTTCAGAGTGAGCCAAAAAATAATCCTTGGTCTATATGTACTGCTGAATGTAAAAAGTAATTATAGATGGTGAAAATCGAATAATTATCAGGTATTTTTCTTTTTATACATTAGAATGTATTTTTTTGTTGTACGGTGGTCATACTCAACCCACATTATCATTTTATTATCTTTTAAACTCTCCAAATTTGAGAGATGATAATTTGTGAGGGTTTTTATATTCATGTATTCTTCAATACGTGCCTGAGTACCACCCGATAATAGATTAATATTTAAGAAAGCTGAATTATAAATCCACGATTCACCACAACCATAAATTTTATCGATTGTCGTGTTGTTACTATTTTGTTTAATCTTTATTTCATGACCGATTGATAGGCCATCAATGTTAGCAAATATAAAATTGCAGAGTTCGCTTTGAGTTGCATTTTCAATAGTTGAAGATGATAAATTGTTAGTTGTGTTATCATAAATTCCAACACCATATAGAATCCAGTCACCATAGATTGAGTCAATCAATTCTTTCCTTTGAGTGGTGATTTCAGGTTCTTCTGTAATAATTCCTTCATCTGAACATGATAGTAAGATGATAAATAAGAGAGAGCCCAACACAAAATATTTCATATAGTAATACTAATCTAAAATATTCAACTGATCATTACTTCTCACAAAAAGCACCTTTCGCAATCCATAGTTTCTTAATCTCAATTTCCAATAGACCTTCGCGCACAGCAGGATCAGTTTCAATGACTTCATTTTGAAGATCCCCTTTAACAACAAGAATACCGCCTTCCGAGTCTCCAAAAATTCCTTCAGCAACAACGTTTCCGGTTTTGATGATCCCCTTCAGGTAATCATCATGCTTCTTAAAGATTTCAGGCGCGTCCTGAATATTAAACTTAGCTATATTCGGTATGTAGCGAATAAACTGATAGGTTGTCATTTCATACTTCGCGCCTACATTACAGGCACCGCCTACACGTGGGAAATAAGGGAGCGCCTCAACCCGCCAGCGATTGGCCGCCACTCCCGGATCCGACTTCAGCCATTCATTTACTTGTTCAACTGAATTTGATTTGAAAATGAAAATGCCTCCGCCTCCATCAAACGGTCCGGCCGAAATCAACTTGCCCTCTTTGGCCAAACGTTCAATATTGGCCATGTGCCCATCCATAATTTTTTTTACCTCTGCTTCGGGCAGTTCTGCTTTATCCGTACGGCTATTCAAAAAAACGAAAATCAGCTCCGGACTTTGCGCACAAAGGACGTGAGAGAATAAGGCAAGGATAATGGGTAAGATCTTTTTCATAGAATTGAAACTTATCAAAGTTACATTACTTCTTTACGTCTTTGGCCACTTACCAGAAGAACTCCAGCTAAAATCATAAGCGTGCCAACAATCTGAAGGAAAAAAATACTCTCGTCCAGAAAAAAGTAGGCCATTGCAATAGTGGAAACCGGACCGATACTGCCTACTATGGCTGCATTATCCGAACCAATTCGTTTTATTCCTTCTGCCACCAGGTATGAGGGGATTACCGTTGAAAGAATAGCCATTAAAAAACTATACGCATATACGGTGCCCTGAAAATTCCACAAGGTAACCTCTGAGGTTATGAAAAAATGGATGAGCACACCCATCGAAGCAAAACTCATAGCATAACTGTTGAACTTGGCTGCGCCTACCATTGGAATCAGTCGCCCACTCCCCACAATGTAACTGGCATAGGTAAACGCACAGATAAAAATTAATACCGATCCCAAAATAAAATTCTTGTTCTGTGCTGATTGAACCTCCACTTCACTTAGAAAAGCAATCATCAATCCTCCATAGGTAACAATTAGAGCTACCCATTGAATCGGTTTAATCCTTTCTTTGAAAACAATGGCCGACATCAGCAATACAAGCGTGGGATATATAAACAAGATCAATCGTTCAATGCCAGCCGTTACAAATTGTAACCCAAGAAAATCCAGAAGACTGCTAACATAATATCCCAAACAACCAATGATGGCAACGCTGATCCATTGTCTTTTGGTAAACTTTACATTCGTTTGCATACCAGACGATACAAATGCTGAAACAAGAAAAAAGGGAAGCGAAAAAATCATGCGTAATGCCAGTAAGGAAACAGCATCCACATGCGTGTCGCGATAGGCAAGCTTTACCAAAATTGCCTTTGTGGAAAAACAGATCGCACCAATCAGGGCAATAACAATACCACCCACAAAATAGTCGCCTGACTTTCGGTTTAAGGTCATGGTCTTGAAACCAACACCTTTACAAGTTTCATCAAATCAGCTTCGGTGTTATACAGATGCGGAGCTACCCGGATGGCATTGCCGCGGATAGATACTGAAATCTTATTTTGTTGAATTGATTTCCTGATTACTTCAATTTGTGAATTCTCTGGTAATCGAATCCCAAACAAATGATGGCCCCGGTACTTTTCGTCTTCAATCCAGAAGCCTGCCTCGCGTAAGAGTTTAATTGGCTTTTTTGTAATTGCTGCACAGTATTTCTGAATCTCATTGGGTTTCCATTGATTAATTTGCTTAAGCGCCTCAAGCAGCATCGGTACTAAAATGAAATTGCTATGTTCGCCAACTTCGTAGCGTAACGCCCCAGGTTGATAATCATTTTCATAGTTTACCAGTGCTGCAAAATTTTCGCTGTGCAGCCGATTGATCCAGTTCTCTTCTACTGGCTTCCCCTGATCAAAATATTCACCATAATAGGCGAGGCCCAGCGAATACGGCCCCATCAACCATTTATATCCTCCGCATACCAACGCATCCGGTTCTATTTCCTGTACATCAATTGGCAAGGCTCCTACCGATTGAGTCCCGTCTATAACAAGTAACGCTCCTACATCTCTGGTTCGCTTTCTGATCTCTTTCAAATTAAAAAGTGTGCCATCCGCCCAATGCACATTACCGAGTGCAACCAGTTTTGTGTTCGTATCAATGGCTTCCAGTAGACGTTCATTCCATAGTGCACCTCGGTTAATAAGCGTATCTGGTGCAGAAATCACTTTCAGCTTTACACCTTTATCCTGTTGAAGTCGGTGCCATGGATAATAATTGCTGGGGAACTGCTCTGCAGCAACAATAATATTATCCGAACCTGATACCTTGAGATTATGAACAACATTGGCCATCCCGTACGAAACAGAAGGCACCAACACTACGCGGTTGGCCTGACCTTTTATAAGTTTTGAAAACTCCTTGCGAATTTTTTCTGTATCCTCAAAAAAATCGGTGGCTGAAACTACGGCTGGGTTTCTTTTCTTCAGAATTCCCTCAATACCTTTTTTCTCAACAGATTTAAGGAGTGGCGACATGTACGCACAGTTCAAATACACACTGCCTTTTGCTAAAGAAAACTTTGATCGTTGATTGGAAATCATATTCGTAGCTTTACAACACTTCTTTAAATCCGGAAGTTATATTTTTTAAACATAACTTAATTCCTTTCGATTTTAAACCCATGGTTACCAATTTAGTCTAACAATTATCCATACACCACACCTGAGCGATTATGAGGGTTGAATCAGAAAATTATAAGGGTATTGAATACGTGCGCGTTTCTAACCTGCCGGCTGACCAAAAAGAGAAAATCAAAACTAGTTTGCCTAAAGACAAAGTGATTAAAATTCTGAGAGATGGTAGTCTAATTGAAGACTGTATTCAATACACAGATTATTTAGCCTGGTTTGAAGCACATCATCAAGGAGTCATGATTACAAGCTCTCGAACCCAACCAGCTTCCGGGGCTTTTAAGTTTTCAATCAAATAGGATTTAGTCCCAAACACCTTCCGGTACCATTTCCACTACATTACCAACCGGATCATTAAAGTAGAATGATTCCTGACCATTTTTCCAAACCAGTGTTTCTATTATCGGTATGCCTCGCTTTTCGATCTCCTTCTTGTGAGCCAGGTACTCCTGTGCAGGCACCTCAAAGGCAAAATGATATTTCCCTTCCGCGAAATGTGCCGGTGGGCTTTTCTTTAGCCGCGAATCATCGGGATTGAAACATAACAAAACACTTGTCCCAGCCCTGAAAAAGATATGCCTGCCTTCCGCTTCTCCTATCACCGGCAGGCCAAGTAAGCCATGATAAAACTCCCTGGCTGCCGTTAAATCCCGAAAATAGATACATGTTTCTTTGATCTGCCTGATATTCATAGTCACTGTTGATTCTTTCCTATAGATTGATTTCCAGGTTCATATTATTTGTTTAACAGTTTCAATAATTGGCCTGCTATTAAGTTGAAAATCTGATCTTTATAAAGGCCTCCTGAAAATGGTTCATTTCGTTAGCTCATTTAGTTGTCCACAAAGAACTGATTAACAAGGAGTAGTGTAACTATTTGATATTCTGAATTTTAAGGCATAACAGTCCGGTAATGTTGACAACTATCGAATTTTGTGGAATTCTATTTTGGCTCATTTTTGGTTAATTCTAAGTACTTGAATTATACCCTTTTACTAAGTTTCTTTCATTCAACTTACATGGCTATTTTTACAATCCCAAAAGGGATTTAAAACAGGATTGATTTGTTTACGTTTTCTGTCATCATGCGGTACTTGATGCTCTTTACATTATTGTTTTGCCTGATGGCTCCCTCATTAGCTCAAAAGGCTGAACAGATCAAATTAAAAGACCTGCAACTCGCTATCAACACCTCGAGCGAGCGTATTCAGGTATTTAATTTCTGGGCCACCTGGTGTGCCCCCTGTGTAAAAGAGATACCGCTTTTCGAAAAGCTAAATCAGGAAAACAAAACAGTTGAAGTTACCCTTGTAAGTATGGATTTTGACCTGGACCCAAATCCTGATAAAGTGAATCGTTTTGTAGCCCGCAAGAACATCCAGTCTAAGGTAGTTATCCTGGCTGAATCTGACCCAAATTCGTGGATTGATAAAATTGACAAGAATTGGTCAGGAGCTTTGCCTACAAC
>DAOOCD010000045.1:0-20460 GCA_035408225.1 Cyclobacteriaceae bacterium
GCCTGTTTCGCAACAATATTTCCCTTACCAAAAGCAGATCCTCCATCCAACACATTATCACGCTGAATATCCGAACCTCCCAGGATCATTCCAGGATTGAAAGTCAGGTCCTTTTCAGTAGATAAACTTTCATAAAATCCAGTGAGAATTCGCGATGCTTCATAAATAGCCCCAGCGCCAATAGTTGTTGTAAAAATTTGAGATGAATGTGCCGACAATCCGTTCACGTTTAATTCCCATCCGGATGAACTCCTTCGTGAAATAACTCCTGTCGTTGGATTGCTGTCACCATCTTCCATCCCCAACGCAATATCAGCGTTCTTAGCTGCTTCAATCAAATCCTTGCGTGCAAGTTCCAAAGGTCTTCCACTGAGTTCTTCATCGCCTGTCATCACAACAATAATGTTCATATTCTTCAACAGACCAGCTTGCCTTAATGCTTCGAGCGAATAAATGATCATCACATCACCCCCTTTCATATCGCTGACACCCGGACCTGTCGCTGTGGAGTCGTTCACCATAGTGAATTTTTGAAATGAACTGGATGGCTCAAAGACGGTGTCCAAATGACCAATAAGTAAAAGTGTTTTTCCGGTTCCCTTGCTGGTATGATAACCCACCAAATGACCTGCCCTGCCAAAAGACTTACCATCCACCCAATGAGTTTCAAAACCGAGTGCATCTAATTTTGCCTTAAATATTTGCCCAACTTTGAATACACCTTCAAAATTCATGGAGCCACTATTAATGTTAACTACTTCTTCAAGCAGTTTTAAAGCCTGGCTGTTATTGGAATCTACACTAGACACTATCTTCTTTTCAATCTTTGAAATCTGTGCCGATGAGTCAAATGAAATGCTCAACACGAATAGAAAGAATAATACTTTTTTCATAGCAGTTTAAATCATTATGCAATTTCCTCTCCTGGCTTTGTCTTCCAACGTTCATGCATCCACACCCATTGCTCGGGATGTTCGCGCACAATTTGCTCTGTGAAATTGGTGAAGTTCTGAGTGTTCACCACCAAATCTGTCTCTTCATCACCAGTAATCACCAGGGGTATCTCAGGAAGAATCTGCATATGTTGCATCCCATCATCACCCAAATAAATATACGTGGGCACCACCGCGGCACCGGTGCGTAAAGCAAGTATTGTGGCTCCAATTGGAGTAGCGGCCTTCATTCCAAAAAAATCTACAAACCGGCTTTTTACTTTAGTATCCTGATCAATAAGAATTGCAATAGACCCGCCTGACTTCAACACCTTAAACAATCGCATACTTTCCTTTCCGCGCTCAATTGCCACAGCTCCGTAGGCATTGCGGTATTGCCAAAGCAGCTCATTCAACCGCTCGTCCTTCAAAGCAGTGCCAATAATATTGGGTTTCAAACCGCGCAGCGCCATGTTGGTGATTTGCAAATCAAAGGCACCAAGGTGTGAGGTAAGAAACATTACTCCCTTTCCCTTTGCAAATGCTTTTTCATAATTCTCAAGTCCCTCAGTGATCAGAAACTTATTAAGATCTTCAAGTGTCCTTACTTTTAAGGAGCGCAAAATGTCGCCCCCATTTTTTCCCAACATCACGAATACACGTTTACTTAATGCCACTATTTCCTGCGTGGATTTCTCTTTGCCGAAGGCGAGACTCAAATGGTATATAGTGCGTTCACGGGGTTTAGGCGAAACTGCATAGGCTAACCTACCGAGCCAGCCACAGAAAGTCAACCAAACAGTCCTTGGCAATAAATTCGATATAAAAATCAGAAACCGCACAAAGAAGTATAACGAAGTATACTTAATGCGTTTCCCAAGTGGTCTCTTTTCCATAGTGATTTGGCAAAGATACACGTAGCTTTGATTAAATTTATTCGTTCAGTTGATAACTCATTATGAAAACCTTATATCTAGTTCGCCATGCCAAGTCGAGTTGGGACAACCCGGAACAAAGCGACTTTGACCGACCCTTGAATGAACGCGGAAGGAAAAATGCCCCACGTATGGGCAAGCGTTTAAAAGAAAAACACGTAACTCCAGACGTGATGCTTAGTAGCCCGGCTGAGCGAGCTCTCGCTACATGCAAGGAGATTGCCAGAGTTCTTGGATTCCCGGAAGAAAAAATCAAAACTGACAAGCGATTATATCACGCAGATGAAGATCAGGTTTTAAAAGTGATTCAGGAATTAAAAGACTCACCTCGCGATAATGAAGAAGTAGTTATACTTTTTGGTCATAACCCAGGATTAACTGCATTTGCAAATGCATTACTCAATGAAGATCTTGAAAATATACCTACCTGTGGAGTGGTTGCAGCAACACTGGATATTACCCATTGGAAAGATGCGCGATTTGGGAGTGGTGACATGGAGTTTTTTGATTATCCGAAAAGAAGTACTGATTAGAAAATAGTTGGCTGACAATGACTCTAAACACAAAAAGCAACTTATTCAAGTTGCTTTTGTCGAGATGAGAGGATTACCTATTGGTGATCCTTTTGGGTGATGTTCAAAACAATCAACCTTTTTGTTCGCCTTGCTCACTGTTAGGTCTTTTTCATTTCTTCATTCGCTCAAGCGAAGCGCTTCGCTCACTGCGAAAATAAAAAGCCCTCTCCGCTATCGCGGAAAAGGCTTGATTGTTTTGTCGAGATGAGAGGATTCGAACCTCCGGCCTCCACGTCCCTAACGTGATGCGCTAACCGGGCTGCGCTACATCTCGATCTAATTTTCCTTTCTCAAAATCTTCGAATTCTGACTTACTTTTAGCAGACTTCAAGGAACTTCACCCGGCAAGCCGGCTGCCTGTCTTCCTTAACTTATTGCGAAGGAAGACGCTACATCTCGAATTAATCCTGTGATCTCGATTTTTTGAGGCTGCAATAATAGCAAAATTTGAGCAATCAAAAACATAGACACGCAGAACAACTACTTTTTCTTATTCTGCTTTAAATCTCTTACAAACCGGGCCCAATTAAACGGGTTTAAGAAAGGATTGGTACGCGGTTGAAATTTATCCTGCGCAGAAGTAGACCATTGGTCCATATAATACTTGTAGTTGGCGGCCCCATCCATAGGAGTCGTTTTAATCATCAAGGCGATCAGTTCGGCATTCAGATTTCGTGAGTCGATTCCATTATCCATCGGAATATTCAATGCCAATACAGCCTCTTTAAAAACCTCTTCAGTGGGGAATGGCATGATTTGCACCTCTTTCAAATAAGTCACATCAGAAACCATTTCTACCAGGATAGTCAGGTTATCATTGGCCCCTTTGGGTACGATATAGTGTTTACGGTTATACCCTACCGAACTGATTACTACGCTATCGCCCTCTAATACCGGCATAGAAAAAAAGCCAGCCGGACTTGTACTTGTACCTCTGCCTGCTTTGGGCACATAAACGTGTACCCCGGGAAGAACATTGACACTATCGCTTACAAAACCGGAAAGCTGAATAATTCTCCTTTTATTTTGGGCCCATACCGATGAAGCCGAACACACAAGCAAAACTCCCACACAAAGAATAAGGCCAATTGATTTCCTCACGTTGTAATCTTTAATTTTCAAAGATATAGATTCATGCCATTTTAGCCTAATATAGCTCACCTTCCTCCACCAATGGTTTTTGTTATCTTCGCAGCGGTGCCAGATGTCGGGTTAACTGGTTTACTATGAGATTAAAACATTTCAATATTGATTTAGGTGCCCAGATTTTTCTGGCTTGTTCGGATACCTCACGGCTACGCATCTTAAACCTTATTTTGACCAACGGTGAGATGTGTATCACTGATCTTGAACATATTCTTGAATTTACCCAAACCAAAACCTCGCGACACCTGTTGTATCTCAAAAACTCTGGTATCCTCACATCCCGTAAAATAAATCAATGGGTTTTTTATCAATTAAAAGACGAAGTGTTCGACATTACCCGTCAAATATTATTATTCCTCAGCCGCGACCCTGTGCTTCAAAAAGATCAGCAGGTTTTCCAAACCCTATATAGCAATCGCGAACTATCTCTCAACAAACTTCAGATTAAGCCCATCAGTCAGTTTTCATGAAATCATATCGTTCCATTCTTTTCGACCTCGATCATACTCTTTGGGATTACGAAACAAACTCTACAGAAACTCTGCATGAACTTTACCATGACCATAAACTGGTAGAAGTTGGGATTCCCTCGATCGATGATTTTTTAAAAACATTTGTTTCGGTAAATACGCATCTATGGACCTTGTATGACACAGGTCAAATTCATCGGGATGTGATTCGATATGAGCGTTTTCATAAAATCATGCTGGAAATGGGGATTGATAATTACGAGCTCTCTCTCAAACTCTCTAATGAATATGTTGATAAATCTCCAAAAAAAAGTACGCTGATGCCTAACGCGATAGAGATCCTGGATTATTTACATCCCCGCTATCCGATGACTATCGTGACGAATGGCTTTGATGAAATTCAATCTACCAAATTAGCGTCCTCTGGCATCACCTCGTATTTTAAAAGCGTTGTTACCTCGGCACGAGCCGGACATAAAAAACCAGCGAAAGAAATTTTTGAATTCGCGCTGGCCGAGAGCGGATATAAGTCGCATGAAACATTAATGATTGGCGACAACCTATTAACTGATATTGGCGGAGCCCGAAATGCATCGTTGGATACAGTGTTTTATAATCCCTATAAGGTATCGCATCAGGAACAAACACATTACGAAATTCACGACCTGAAAGAGTTAAAGGATATTCTTTAAAACCCGGCATTATAAATTAAATTTGCAGGCCTTTTAAATGATCAAATTGAACAAAGAATAAATAAACTATAAAAGATATGTCAACCGGTTTCTTTCACATCCCCGTTCCTAAAAATGAACCCGTTTTATCCTACGCTCCTGGCAGCAAAGAACGCGCAGCATTAAAAAAAGCATTAACCGAAGCCCGGGCCACTGTTCTTGACATACCCATGTATATCGGAGCCGAAGAAGTTCGCTCTGATAAAAAGAAAGCACTCACCCCGCCTCACGACCATCAGCATGTTCTGGGTTATTTTCATGAAGGTGATAAAAGCCATGTGGAACAAGCCATTAACGCTGCCATGGCGGCAAAAGAACTTTGGGCCGGCTTGAGTTGGGAAAATAGAGCAAGCATATTTTTAAAAGCTGCTGATCTATTGGCCGGACCATACCGATATAAAATAAATGCAGCGACCATGCTGGGGCAATCCAAGAATGCATTTCAGGCAGAAATTGATTCAGCTTGTGAACTCATTGACTTTTTGCGATTCAACGTTCATTTCATGGGTGAGATTTATCGCGATCAGCCAGAATCATCACCGGGTGTCTGGAACCGATTGGAATACCGGCCTCTGGAAGGATTTGTATTTGCACTTACCCCTTTCAACTTTACCGCTATTGCCGGCAACTTGCCAACCAGTGCTGCCTTGATGGGTAACACGGTAGTTTGGAAACCAGCCAACACACAAATCTATGCAGCCAATGTAATCATGCAGGTGCTTAAAGAAGCTGGCTTGCCAGATGGAGTTATCAACCTGGTGTATGTAAGCGGACCTGATGCCGGAGAAGTAATTTTTAATCATCGCGATTTTGCCGGTATTCACTTTACCGGAAGCACCGGTGTTTTTCAAAACATCTGGAAAACTATCGGAAATAATATTCATAAGTATCGCTCGTATCCGCGCATTGTTGGCGAAACAGGTGGCAAGGATTTTATCATGGTACATAAGAGCGCAAATCCGAAAGAAGTATCCACGGCCATTGCACGCGGTGCCTTTGAATACCAGGGCCAAAAATGCTCTGCTGCTTCACGCTGCTATGTTCCTTCTAATCTTTGGGATGATGTGAAGAAATATCTTGTTGAAGATTTGAAAAGTTTCAAGATGGGACCAACCGAAGACTTTGGAAACTTTATCAACGCGGTTATTGACGAGAAAGCATTCAACTCGATTACAGGTTATATAGAAAAAGCCCGGCAAAATCCGATGAATGAAATCATAGCCGGAGGTAACTATGATAAGTCAAAGGGATATTTTATTGAACCTACAGTAATCGTAACAAAAGACGCTTCTTCCATTACCATGTGTGAAGAGATTTTTGGACCTGTGATGACGATCTATGTTTATCATTCTGAAAATTTTGAACAAACACTGGAACTTGTGGATAGCACTTCACCTTATGCATTGACGGGCTCTATCATGGCAAAAGACCGTTTTGCTGTAGAACTGGCTACTAAAAAGTTGGTAAACTCGGCTGGTAACTTTTATATCAACGATAAACCTACCGGAGCGGTGGTTGGCCAACAGCCATTTGGTGGGGCCAGAGGATCAGGCACAAATGATAAAGCTGGGGCAAAGGTTAACTTGTTGCGTTGGGTTTCAATGCGAACAATCAAGGAAACGTTTGTTACTCCAACCGATTACCGATATCCATTTTTGGATAAAGAAAGCTAAGTCCAACTCAGTTAACTAAAATCTTATTCTCACCCGGTTTTAGTTCAACTACTTTACCGTTCCATTCCAGGCGACCAGTAATGGCAGTTGGCAGTGTGATCGTTCCTGTTAATTTAGTTCCACTCTTCTGGAAATCAACGGCAAGTTCTCCGGCCCAATGCGGAATGCTTCCTTTAACCGTTACAAGCTTTTGCAGGAGTGGACGGATAATCACCTTTTTGAATCCAGGAGTTTGAGGCTGAATGCCGGCTAAGGTTGCAAGCATTTCAAAATCAGGGCTGGAACTCCACGCATGACATTCACTGCGATCCACTCCTTCCGGGAAGGTAGTGAGGCCAACATTTAGAAGTTCTTTCCATTTTTCGAGTAAGCCCAGATATAAATCTCCTGCTTGCGCCTGATTCATGGCACGACCCAGATAAAAATCAAAGTAAAGGGTTGTCTTTGTAATATTCTTGGTCTCAACGATGCGTTTCACAAAGTCTTGCTGTTCCTCTTTAGGCACCATGCCACATAATATCGCAAGGATATTACTGTGCATACTGAAATGCTTTTTATCAGGTGTATCAGCATATAGTTGTCTGTTGGCATCCCAACATTGTTTTTTCACTCCCGCTTTTAATTGCTGGCTGCGTACTGAATATTTTTGTGCAAGCTGTGGTTCATTATAATACCCAAACATTTCAGAAGCCAGACTCAGTGTGTACGCATAAAAAAGAGAGTTTGTGGTGAGTCGCTTGAAGAAACTCTCTTCAACAATTTTATGGGTAGGAAACGTATGATCGAGAAAATCCCAGTACGGCTGCTCACGCATCATGTTGTCGGGAGTCATGTACTGCTCAAAGTGATCAAGTACGCGTTGAATACCCGGCAAAAATGATTTCACAAACTCCGGATCATTCCGATACATAAAAAAATCATGCACCATCGTTACCCAAACCAGTGAATAGTTTGGAATGTATTGGGGTAGTGATGAGGGGTATCTACTATAGGTGAGGCCATCGTATGAGAGTGACTGTTGAAATTGCTCGAGGGAATTTTTGGCCAGCCTGTCATCACCGGAAACATAATAAGATACCAATGCCTGAATACGAGTATCACCAATGTATTGCAAACGCTCCCAATACGGGCAGTCCATATAGGTTTCATAGGCGCACAATCTTGCCGTATGCCAGCCTATGTCAAATACTTTAGATAAAGATGGATCATTAGAAGAGAATGCTGCTTTCTTTTCGAATGGATAGCCGGTAAACCAACTTCCGAATTTTTCAATCACGAGCGGCTCATTGCTGGTAGTGATATCGAGTTGCACATACCTAAAAGTGCGATAAGTAAGCGTGGTAAAGGTTCGGGACTTATTCCCATCGGGTAAAAAAATATCATACACACCATGTATCGACTTACCCTGAATAGAATCGCGATGGCCTTTCTTTTTTATGTCTTCAAAAAGGGCTTCAGCATACGTAATCTTGATTTGACTTTCTTTTCCACCTGATGTAATCAACTCCGGAAAGGCTGAAGTGAGAACCTGTTGATCAACAAGAATTGAAGTTGTTGCGTGAGCTGGAATTGTGATCGGAAATACCTGGGGAGTTTTCGGTAAACCAGAACTTCTTCGAATCGGTCCGGAGTTTTGATATGTTCGCTCCATGAGTGGGATAGAGCGTGGCACCAGTTCCCATGTGGCATCGCCATAACCCACAACCCCAAAAGGAGCACCGGTTTCCGAAGGCTGAACAGAAGGCCAACTTGTATCATTGTAATCAGGTAGCTCCCAGCCCCATGGAAATTTGGTGCCATCAACTTTTTCAAGAGGTCCGGCAGCATAGTATTGATAGAAGAGGCTCGGATCACCGGGTTTAAAGACTAATGGAGTAACAGCCTTATCAGCAAGATACTTCCAGGTTTTATCTGTATTCACCACCGCAGAAAGCGAATCATCACCCTGCATAATCAAGGCTGTTCGCTTGCCCATCATATAAACAGGTGCTTCTTCAGCAAAATTGGCAACCTGCACTGCCAGAACGTTTGCACCTTCTTTCAATAAGGGCGCAATATCCAGCGACTCAAATCGCCAATGCCGTGAATCATTGATTTGTGGTCCATCGGTTACATACGTGCCATTCACAAATAAGCGATAGCGATTATCTGCTGAAAGATGGATTACAAAGCGGTATGGTTTGGCCTTTAAGGTAAATGACTTTCTGAAATAATGAATGCCATAGCGATGAGCACCATCTATTGGGCCTACCCAACGAGCCTCCCAGCGGTTATTTACATAGCGATCGGATGGAGTAACCAGGTGTTGTGCTGATACCAGTATCGGCAAACCTAGAAGGAGAATAAGAAAAACTTTCATCATGTATGAAAGTTAACAAAAAGGCTCCCTCTTTTTACTTCTTCTGCTGTTTTATCAATTCCTCCAACGCATCCAGATGCTTCTTGAACGCGCTTCGTCCACGTTCGGTAATTTTATATCGGGTATTCGGTTTGCGTTCAACAAAAGACTTACTAATTGAAATGTATTTCTCGCGTTCCAATGCCTTGAGGTGTGTTGCCAGATTGCCATCAGTTACATCCAATAATTCTTTCAATGCATTAAAGTCGTAGGATTCATTGGCCACCAAAACAGAAACTATCTGAAGCCGAACCCGGTGTTCCATTACCTTGTCAAGGTTTTCGAACGGATTTTTCATCGATCGTATTTCTTAAACATCAAGGCACCATAGATGATGTGTAGGACACCAAAGCCGATAGCCCAAAAATACAATCCGAACCCTGGCATGATAGCGCACACAAGTCCTAAACCAATTTCGCAATAACCCAGGTAGCGAACCTCATCAAATAAATTCTGACTGGCATTGATCAAAGCAAGTCCGTAAAAAACCAAACATGCCGGAGCCGCTATCATAAAATATCCATTGGCCAACAAGATTAAAATAAATGCTCCCCCTGAAACTAAAGGAATCGCTAAGTTAACTATCAGTCTTTTGCTGGTGGTGTCCCAGATTTTTACGCCTAGCTTTTTCGCTTTTTTGGATGCTAACGCATACCCGGTGATCAATGAAATTGTCAGCACAATCACGGCAATAATCAAGAGTTGTGTAATAAGGGCAATCTCCTTTACTGATTGGTTTGCATAGTCGAAGGGTGTTTTTGGATTGTAAAGTATCGCATAAGCCAAAGCAGCACCTGCAAGGGCATAGACTCCGGATAAAATTCCGGACAATCCACTCAACGATAAAAACTTAACAGATCGCTCCATCAATTGACGGATGGATTCTATATCTTTTTGGTAGCTTTGGTTTTGATCCATATAAAAGTACTTTGCATCTCAAAGTTAATGAACGGGATTCGACAAACAAGTGTTTTTTAGCGGGGACAGATATTTTTCGTGCGATTTGGATAATTAAGGAGCAAACCTGTAATATTGCACTCCCAAATTCCTCCTTACCTGCCTGCCGGCAGGCAGGGCTCAGCTGGTTAGAGCATCTGACCATGTCGAGTTGGTCCGGCAGCAGTAAATTCCTCCTTAGCTCAGCTGGTTAGAGCATCTGACTGTTAATCAGAGGGTCTTTGGTTCAAGTCCAAAAGGAGGAGCTTAGAAAGCCGCACGCAGCGGCTTTCTTTGTTTTCAGGTTTTTTAATCAGCATCATCAAATAATCCGGCAATCAATTCGTCTTACAGAATAATTTACCCGAGCATTAACCTTATCCATGGCTAAATCTAAAGTTACCCTTCGCGAAGTCTTCAAAACGATAATCTGGCCACGTAGAAAACTCCTTTTTGTTGGATTATTCCTAATCATAATTAGCCGGGTTGCAGGGCTTGTGCCTCCGTGGGCTACCAAGCCATTTATGGATGATATTTTGGTTAATAAAGAACTTGATAAGCTACCCTTACTGCTTACTGTGCTTACAATCGCCATTCTGATTCAGGCGGTAACATCATTCTTATTAACTAAAATCCTGAGTGTTGAAGCCCAGCACCTTATTTCTGTTTTAAGATCTAAAGTGCAAAAGCATTTGCTACGACTTCCAACCCGGTTTTTTGACAATCAAAAATCAGGTGCCTTGGTATCCCGGGTGATGAATGATGTAGAGGGAGTGCGCAATTTGGTAGGCACAGGCCTTGTACAATTAGTTGGCGGTATATTAACTGCAATCATCTCTGTCGGATTCCTTATCTATATTAATCCGTTAATGACGCTCTTTGTATTGCTACCCATGTCAATTTTTGGCGTAATCACCATGAAAGCCTTTTCCATCATCCGTCCTGTTTTTCGCGAACGTGGAAAAATAACTGCAGAAGTTACCGGACGATTGACTGAAACCTTGAATGGCGTACGCGTAATTAAAGGGTTCAATGCCGAACAGCAGGAAATAAAAGTATTTGAAAAAGGAGTAGATCAACTTTTCCAAAATGTAAAGAAGAGCTTAACCTCAACCAGCTTTGTAACCAGTTCGGGAACATTTTTGGTGGGCTTAGCGAGCGTAGGCATTATGGGGCTCAGTGGCTACTTTAATTTAAGCGCAGGTGATTTTCTCCAGTTCACCATGTTCATGGTATTTATGATTGCCCCCATCGTGCAGATGAGTAACATAGGCAGTCAGTTAACTGAAGCCTTTGCAGGATTGGATCGCACGGAGGAATTGATGAACATGCCCGTAGAAGACGATGGCAGTGTGCGAACAATAAAAATTGGTGAGATGAAAGGCGACATTGAATTTAAGAATGTGTCATTCTCCTATGAAGAAGGAAAGCCTGTGCTAAAAAATATAACTTTCTCTGCTCCGGTAGGATCGGTCACTGCATTGGTTGGTACCTCAGGATCAGGGAAGACAACCATTGCCGGATTAGCCGCTTCTTTTCTAAATCCCGAAAGTGGTACGATTACCGTAGACGGAATTGATATGGGAAAAATTTCGCTAGATAGTTACCGCAGCCAACTAGGTGTCGTGTTACAAGATGACTTTTTATTTGAAGGTACCATTCGTGAAAATATTCTGTTTCCACGTCCAAACTCTACTGAGGAAGAACTTCAGAAAGCGGTTAAAGCAGCTTTCGTAAATGAGTTTACAGATCGCTTTGAAACAGGATTGAATACAGTGATTGGTGAGCGCGGTGTAAAACTATCTGGTGGTCAACGTCAGCGTATTGCCATTGCCCGTGCAATCCTCGCGAACCCGCGGATACTTATTTTAGACGAGGCAACTTCGAACCTCGATACAGAAAGTGAAAGCTACATCCAGGAAAGTTTACGCACCCTTATGCAAGGCCGAACTACGTTTGTAATCGCGCACCGGCTCAGTACAATTAGACAAGCCAACCAGATTTTGGTTATTGAAAACGGGCAGATTCAGGAGCAGGGCCGCCATGAGGATTTGATAGAAAAGCAAGGCCGCTACTACCAGCTTTATACGTATCAGGCAAGAATCTAGATTTTTAAGACTTTCTGTCATTAAAAAACTGAATAATATTCAGTATCAGGTCATTCTGTCTTCTTTTTTTAGGTAAAAATCCATCGGCATACTTTTTCCTAAAGGGATCAAAGGAAATTCAAATTGATGTTTAACCTAAAAAAATTAAATCTTATGAGCGTCATCCGTTATAATGCAAATGATTTCGTGCCAACCTCTTTCAGTTCGTTGGTAGACAAATTCTTCAATGATTCATTAACCCGTTCCGGTGGCAGCACCTTCATCCCCAAAGTAGATATCGTTGAGACTGCCGAGGCTTTTGAAGTACAGTTGGCTGTTCCAGGCTTAAACAAGGAAGACTTTAATATTGAGCTGAATGACAATTACCTTACGGTAAGTGGCGAGCGTAAATTCTCTGATGAGAAGAAAGACAAAAGTTACCATGCCATTGAAACACACTATGGTTCCTTCAGCCGCTCATTTTCCTTACCAGAAAATGTAGATGCTTCAAAAATCAATGCTAAGTACAACAATGGAATTCTGGAACTCACAATCCCTAAGGATGAAAAGAAAGCCTTAAAGCAAACCATTAAAGTAAATTAATGAAGTAAGTAAAGTTTAGGTTTAGGTTTAGATAGAGGTAAAACGCCCTTTCTGGAAATGGAAGGGCGTTTCTGTTTATTAAACAGCTTCAACTTAAAATAATCTTTTTTCGTTTATCGATTTACCGGATAAGCAGTATCTTACCTGAAAGAGACAGTTATGAAGCGTTCGTTATTGATTCTGTTGGTTGTCTGCACAGCATTTATTGGAGCCGTTGT
Organism: Cyclobacteriaceae bacterium; assembly: GCA_035408225.1. Lineage (GTDB taxonomy): Bacteria > Bacteroidota > Bacteroidia > Cytophagales > Cyclobacteriaceae > ELB16-189. Next base: position 12,705 of record DAOOCD010000045.1, read on the forward strand.
AGGCTCCATTGTTACTCTTCGTTTCTATGATGCGGGTCCCTCCTACACCTCGATTGAAGAAAGGCAAAACTTGCGATTCACCAATTACGTACCCGATTCATCCAACAGGATCCAACCAGCCATAAATTTCGAAGCTGCAGCACGTGCGGTCACGCCTGCAGTGGTCCATATCAATACGCGTTATGGAGGTGGAAAATTCAGCATCAATGCCTTAGATCAATATTTAAATCCGCATGCCTTAGCTTCTGGTTCAGGAGTCATTCTTTCTGATGATGGTTACATTGTAACAAACTATCACGTAATCGAAGAAGCCAATTCTATTGAAGTTGTTTTAAATAACAACCAGCGTTTTTTCGCAAAAGTGGTTGGTCAGGATCCCAGTACTGATCTTGCGTTACTGAAAATCAAAGCAAAAAATCTCCCCTTCGTTACATATGGAGATTCAGATCTCATCATTCCGGGCGAATGGGTGTTGGCAATAGGCAACCCGTTTGAACTTAACTCAACAGTCACTGCTGGTATCGTGAGTGCGAAAGCACGTAACATTGGAATTTTAGGCGACAAGAATAATCTGCAGGTAGAATCTTTTATTCAAACCGATGCGGCAGTTAATCCCGGCAACAGTGGTGGAGCACTGGTGAATCTGCGTGGTGAGTTAATTGGAATCAATTCAGCCATTGCTACTTCAACGGGTACTTACAGTGGCTACTCATTCGCCATTCCCGTGAGCCTTGTAAAAAAAATTGTTGACGATTTGTTAGAATTTGGCCAGGTTCAGCGGGGTTTATTAGGTGTACAAATTACTGATGTAACCCCCGATTTAGCAGAAAACAGAGACCTTAATGTTGTGCAAGGTGTTTTTGTAAACTATGTTAACAAGGGAAGTGCTGCTGAAGTATCTGGCCTGGAACCGGGTGACGTAATCACCGCCATTGATAATCATACCGTGAGCGGTACCTCAGAGTTGCAGGAATGGGTTGCCCGTAAAAGACCCGGACAAACCGTGCTAGTAAGATTTGTGAGAGATGGAGAAAATAAGGAAGTAACGACCACGCTCCGAAATTTTCAGGGCTCGGAAGAAATAAAAAAGAAAGCTGTTAGTTACGAAATTGAAGGTGCCGTACTTGATGAAGTGCCATACTCAAAACTTACTGAACTCAACCTGGATGGCGGTGTGCTAATAAAAAAACTCTCTTTCGGAAAATGGAAGAAAGCCGGAGTCAAAGAAAATTTTATAATTACTCACATTGATAAAGTAGCCATCGACAACGTGAGTGATCTGAACCGCGCCATGGAAATGAAAAAAGGAGGTGTGCTGGTGGAGGGTATTATGACCAATGGGGAGAAGCAAACGATTGGGATGGATTGGTAATTTAGTAGCTTTGCACGCTATTAAATTTATCCCATGAAAAACTTCGGCATTGCAGAAGCACTATCCAAACTCGGCATTAAAAAATCGAACTCCGGAACCTCTACAGGACAAAAATGGATTAGAACTAAAGGTTCTCCAATTGCTTCTTATTCACCAGTAGATGGCAAGCTTATTGGAACTGTACAAGCTACCGATGATGCAGCCTTTGATAAAGTAGTAAAGCAAGCTCACCACGCATTTCTTGAATGGCGACTAGTGCCCGCTCCGAAGCGGGGCGAAGTAGTACGACAAGTAGGATTAGCTCTGCGCAAGTACAAAGAACCATTGGGTAAGCTTGTCTCTTACGAGATGGGTAAGTCCTATCAGGAAGGATTAGGCGAAGTTCAGGAAATGATTGACATCTGCGACTTTGCTGTTGGCCTCTCCCGACAACTGCATGGTCTCACCATGCACTCCGAACGTCCACAACACAGAATGTATGAGCAATATCATCCTCTCGGAATAGTAGGAGTAATTTCAGCCTTTAATTTTCCCGTAGCAGTCTGGTCGTGGAATGCGATGATCGCCTGGGTGTGTGGTGACACTTGTATCTGGAAAGCAAGCGAGAAGGTGCCGTTATGTAGTATAGCCTGCCAGAATATTGTGAATGAAGTTTTCAAAAAAAATGGTGTGCCTGAAGGTGTTTCGTGCATCGTAAATGGTGATTATAAAATTGGCCAACGTTTGTCAGCGGATGAAAACATACCGCTGGTATCGGCTACAGGAAGTGTTCGCATGGGTAAAGCTGTTGGAAAAACTGTCGCTGAAAGACTTGGACGCGCCTTACTTGAACTGGGAGGCAACAATGCTATCATTATTTCAGAATATGCGAATCTTGAAATGTCAATTCGCGGAGCGTTGTTTGGATCCGTGGGTACTGCCGGTCAACGCTGCACTTCAACGCGTAGATTAATTATTCATGAAAGTGTGTATGATGCAGTAAAAGAAAAATTAAAAAAAGCGTACAGTCAATTAAACATTGGCAATCCCCTGGATGAGACCAATCATGTAGGCCCGCTCATCGACACCCTCGCGGTTAAATCCTATCGCAATGCCTTACAAAAAGTAAAGGCAGAAAGTGGCTCTTTCGTTATATCAGGGGGTGTGCTTAAGGGTAAGGGATATGAATCAGGTTGCTACGTTAAACCTGCTATCGCTGAAGTGAAGAACAGTTTTGAAATTGTTCAGCAGGAAACCTTCGCACCAATTTTGTACCTGATCAAATACAAGACCATTGACGAAGCTATTGCTTATCAAAATGGGGTTAAGCAAGGATTATCCTCAGCGCTAATGACAACGCAGATGCAGGAAATGGAAAAATTCCTTTCTCATGCCGGGTCTGACTGTGGTATCGCCAATGTGAATATTGGTACCTCCGGTGCAGAAATCGGTGGTGCCTTTGGAGGTGAAAAAGAGACCGGTGGCGGTAGGGAATCAGGATCTGATGCCTGGAAAGTATACATGCGCAGGCAAACCAATACCATCAACTTTGGCGATAGTTTGCCTCTGGCACAAGGTATCAAATTTGAAATCTAGTTCCGTTTGCAAATCAACGCCCTTAAAGCTATTTTTAAAGATATCGTTTGAAATATTATGTCAGAGCCTAAATACCGCAGCGTCTTACTGATTGATGATAATGAGATAGACAACTTAATCAATCAAAAGATGATTGAAGCGGCAGCTATCACCAAACACATTTACACTTGTACGGGTGCTAAAAGTGCGATTGAATTTCTGCGGAATGTTGAAAAACTGGAAGTGGCTGATAAGGTTTTGCCTGATGTCGTTTTTCTAGATATTGATATGCCGTTGATGGATGGCTTTCAGTTTTTAGATGAGTTCGAAAAATTCGGAAATCTCGTTAAGAAGAAATGCAAAATAGTTATGCTTACCTCTTCAATTAACCCGCAGGATTTTAACAAGGCTAAAAAATACCTGAACGTAAAACTCTATCTGAACAAACCACTTTCACACGAAAGCATTTTGAATTTGAATGTGTAGATCACATTCCCGGAGCATCGATTGCGGTTAGGTTTTCAACAAATTGCTCATCCATCCTCACAAAGCAAGTGGGCGCAAAGTAGGATACCTGTATTGCTTTGAACTTAGGTATCACGGCTGTGATTTTCTTAGCCTTCTCCTTCTTCGCTTCACTGGTAGCAATTTTCAGTATCTTCAAAAAGAGTAAAACGTTTTCACATTCATCTTTGCCGAATAAACGAATCTGTCGCTGAATACTGCTCGTTAATTGATTGAATAATTCAAAATCCTTCAGCATACAGTACTGCAATGCAAGAATAGCCTTCACTTCCATTTGAACGAAGGGATACTTTTTCAAACTCACTTCATTGAGTAGTCCGTTAATCAACTTGGCCGCTTCTTCGTATTTACCAACATAGTAACACCCCAATGCACGATAGATAATAAAAATCGTATGCCTGGGGACATCCTGCGTATCCGATTCGATATCTTCAAATAAACTTTCATTCTCAACATAAATCTCCTTTTCGGTTGCTAACCGAAGGTGGCGATCCAATTTGGTGATTAAGAATCTGGCTGAGAATGTGTAAAAGGAATAATTAACCAGCAGGTTCGTGGCTGCATCATTAACCTCTTCAAAATACTTCTCCACCTGCCGATACACCTTATAGTGATTGTAGTATTCCAGTTTCAGAAATTCAAAAATCAGGTTGAGGTGATAATACAGTGGGTCGAGGTTGTAGGTATCAAATATTTTTTGAACATGAGTGAAAATATCTTCTATGGATTCCCCATCGGCATGTAAATTATCATCAGGCTCAACAAAAAGACGATGAAAAACCAACATGCAACTCTGGTAAACATAAAGCCGGTGCGACTCGTAAATGCGAGCAACATTCTGCATTTCCTTCATTAAAAGAGAAAGCCCCAGCTTCTCGGTCTCATCATTTGAAAGGTAATAGTTCCCGTATTTTTTAAAATACTCAGTCATCAAATCCTCGGCTTTATCAACCGCCAGCATATAGGCAACATGGCGGTTATACAATTGAGAGTATTGAAAGTGCTCCGGTGAATTAATATGAATTTTTTTTAATGATTTATAGACAATCGTTAGCTCATTAGCCAAGTCATAATCCAGCAACTCCTTTTCCAACTTTTTCAATGTAGCGATGGTGATCGTCCGCTTCTTGGTGAAAAGCACTTCATTCAAATTGGCCACTTTGCGCAGGATATCCGTGCGTGGGCTTTCCATCTGTTGGAGCAAATGCTCCTCGATCTTCTGATTTAAGCGCGAACGAAGGGTATAATAAGCATTGGCATTAACCTCCAGTTCAACCATGATCTTGCTATCTGAGAGCTGACGTTCGCGGAGGGCTTTTAATAAATGAGCTGATTTTTCGGCATTACTTTCAATCAATGAATCATAGATCGACTTATAGTCATTATCCGAAAGTTGCTTAACAATGTTCTTTAGTTTGGCCATTAATGGAGGCAATTATACCGCAAAAGATACAAATTTAACACCTTGATACAATGGTTCATTGGCGGTGTTGGTCATTTTTGTCAGAACAACGCTTGGCAGAACCCTTGTTAGCTGGCCCAAAGACTCCCCCCTCTCAAGATCATCATTTAATTTTGACTTGCAGAAGGATCAGGCATTAGTCTTCCATCAATTTTTGGATAAACTCGTAAAGGAAATTCTTACCCTGACTGATATTTCCTTACTTAGTCAAAGTTAAACCAGGTGGACGATGATAGAAGTGCCAATCCCAACACTGCATTTATTTCAGCCACTCGATCAAAAACTAATTGAGTTGCTGAATTCACTTTCATATGATGAATGGAACAAACCCACGGTTGCCAGGTTGTGGACAGTGAAAGATGTGGTGGCCCATTTGCTGGATGGAAATATGCGCACACTCGCGGCAGCACAAAATTATAATGGAGATCCACACGGGGCTATTAACTCGTATCAGGATTTAGTAGACTATCTAAACAAGTTGAATGCCGATTGGGTGAAAGCTATGAAACGGGTGAGTCCCAAGACCCTGATAGAACTTCTAGAAGCTACACAAAAACCATGTATCGAATATTATCATTCTTTGGATCTTTGGGCAACCGCACGGTTTGCAGTATCCTGGGCCGGGGAGTTGGAATCAAAAAACTGGTTTCATATTGCGCGCGAATACACCGAGCGGTGGCATCATCAACAACAGATACGCGATGCCGTAAACAAACCAGCAATCATGGAACGAAGGTTTTTCTATCCGTTAATCCAAACGTTTATGATGGCCTTACCACATACTTATCAAAACATACCGGCCGAAGATGGAACACTCATTTCAATTATAGTAACCGGTGAAGCCGGTGGAGAATGGAAGATAAGACGAGAACATTCTGGATGGAAGTTTTCGGACGATTTGGGTGAGCTTGCAACTACTGTTGAACTTGACCCTGACACAAGCTGGAAACTTTTTACGAAAGCACTTCAAAAAGAAGAAGCCGTTGAAAGAGTAAAAATCTCAGGAGATCAAAGGTTAGGCAAACCTGTTTTTAAAATGCTTTCAGTAATGGCCTAATTCCGTCTCTCGAAAGGTATGACGGTTCCTTCTTCAACATATTTTTTCAAGCCTGGGAGTAATTGCCCCCAGCAAAACGTAGTGATACCAAAGTGTTCATTGGCTTGTTGCCAACCTTTATGAAAGAATGCAACGGAAGTATCGTTTTCAACAGGTGTCAATTTAAACCCCACGGTAGTTGGCATCCAGTCGTCCATCGCTGCAACCAGCTTCCAGGTTAATTCGTGGCCAGGTACAACGTGAATTACTTTAGCACGCCAGTCATGTTCAGGCCCGAAATAGAACGTATAAATATTTCCTAAAACCGGTTGACCAGCTGATCGGTGTGTCCACCACGAATCCAATCCAGAAGCAGTACAAAACGCATCAAATACTTTTTGGGGATTGGATTTTACGATGAAATTGTGATGGATGTCAAACATTTGATGATCAAAATGTTAGATTAAATATAGTCAATAAATCCAGGCTTGGTATATCTTGCAGTGAACCAAAAATGAAATATATTTGCGCACTCTTATTGAAAACGGGGGATTAGCTCAGCTGGCTAGAGCGCTTCCATGGCATGGAAGAGGTCATCGGTTCGACTCCGATATTCTCCACAAAAAATCTCACTCATTGGTGAGATTTTTAGTTTTAATTCAGAACAGTTTATTATTAAGAGGTATCCCTTATTTTCGTATCGGATGCCGATCTCTTATTTAATGGAAGAGGTCATCCGCCAACTGGCGGACTCCGATATTCTCCACAAAAAATCTCACTCAATGATGAGATTTTTTTATTTAATATGGCTCCTGATTTCAACTTAGAAATCCCTTTCACTGGATATGTTTCTTATCAATAAACTCCTTAAAGGATTTGCGATAAGTATCTCCAATGGGAAGGGAAACAGAACCTATCGATACTTCATTCTTTTGAATAACATCAATTGCATCTAACGCGACAATGTAGGAGTTGTGTATCCGGATAAATTTATCAGCCGGTAACTGCTCTTCAAGCGCTTTCATGCGCTGCAGGGTGGTGATCTTCTGGCTGGTAGTATGAATCGTAACATAATCTTTTAAACCCTCCACATAAAGAATTTCATCCAGCCGGACTTTTACGAGTTTGGTTCCATCCTTTACAAACACAAATGCTGGCGATGCAACAGTTTCAGATGCCATTACCACTGGCTTAGGGTCTGCCTCTAATCGCAGCATGATTTTATCCACTGACTTAAGAAAGCGTTCAAACGTAATTGGTTTGAGTAAATAATCCGCCACATCCAATTCATATCCTTCGAGAGCGTATTCGGAGTAGGCTGTTGTTAATACTACTAAGGGTCTCTTCTTTAACACTTTTAACAAAGAAATGCCGGTAATTTCCGGCATCTGTACATCCAAAAAAAGTATATCAACCGAAAGTGTTCTCAGAGCTTCAAGGGCTTCCAGGGGATTAGAAAAGGCATTTAATAAATTCAGGGAGGGCACTTTCTTCACGTACTCAGTAATGAGATTCCGTGCCAGCGGCTCATCTTCAATTATGACGCAATTCAGTTTCAACTCAAGGTGAGAATCAATTGAACGAAATATACATCCTTTTTTTCCTCGGTAGTAAGTTTATGTTGACCCGGATAACTCAATTCGAGTCTGCGCTTTACATTTTGCAGGCCTATACCTGATTTCTCATTGACATCGGTCTTTTCAGGTTTGCTATTTTCAACCGTGTAGATACACTCATTCTCTTTTAACTCAATAGTAACATTAACCCAGGCCTTGGGATTGTTATTGCTAACCCCATGCTTGAAGGC
>DAOOCD010000046.1:0-20183 GCA_035408225.1 Cyclobacteriaceae bacterium
ATATCCGGTTACAACAACTTAAGGCCTGGTTAGAAAAAGGAAATGCCAGCGGTTCCATTCAGTTTCATTTTGCTGATGCCGGGTACATCAGCGTGAAGGGCCTATCCGATTCTCAACTACAGCAACTATCAGTCAAGGGATTGATTGAGTTATTTGATTATGCAACCGATCGGGAGTGGGTAAAAAAATACGGTTCTCAATTTGGATTAATCTGGGAAGATGGCCGGGCGGTGGAGATCTAATTCAATCCATAGTAATCAGTGCGATTTGCCTACCGATGAAATACACTCGACCTTACTATCAATCCATTTTCTATCTCCAGCATTTCGCCCACATAAAGATCTTCTTCATTAACCACATGCCGAACATATTCCATAAACACCCGATTTTCATAAGGAGTGAGTCGAACTACTTCATAGTGCAGACTCGGTAAGCGATCAAAAGCATCTTGCCACCAGGCACGCAAAGCGGGCTTCCCTTTAATAAACCCTTTCGTTTCAGGCTGCCTTATCTTCAACTTAGGACTGTAATGCTCCGCATCTTCGTGATACAGAATAAGAAGTTGCTCAAGGTTGTGATCATTGAAGGCCTTGAACCAGGCATGCGCGATATGAGTGGGTGACTTCATTTATTCTTTGATTCTAGCTACTCTTATACATAAAAATTAATCCTTCACACAACGTATCGAATACCCTGATACTTTATAGGCAACATCTTTTCCAACCCCTCCATAAGAATAACTCATCCCCCGCCACCAGGCAGCATTCGATACGAATTCAGTAGTTGTCCACCAATTTCCATAAGCACCCAAACCCGTAAACGTACCATTGAACCCGCGATATCCGCCCGGAAGTGCAGTGAATTTAGTTTCACTGGTAACGCCAAAGTTGGGGCTATTCCAATGGATAGTTCCACTCTCTTTTAGTTTGGTACCTGCCTCGCCATCGCCTCCTAAATATTCGACTAAGGTAGTCCACTCTGTATCTGTTGGTAAATGCCAACCGGCCGGAGCCAGGTTGCGACTATCCATTACAGCATGCCAATTATATAAATGACCATAGGTCTTTGTGTTATTCGCATCATTGTTGTACGAACAATAAGCGCCTGTTATCAAATTACTCCATGCCACTCCATCCGTTACATTCGAAATAGGATCGCCATTGCGATACTTTGTCACTTTCAGATTTTCTGCCATCCAGACTTGCGTGCCGATAGTAACTGTAGCATAAACGTTGCCATCTGCATCTGTAACCGTTTCGGGCTTTACATCATCATCCTTACAAGCCGACAGATTAAAAACTATCCATACGATAAAGATTATGGTAAGCCCAGTAGAAAATCGGGAAAACATTGCATTCGGAGTCATAGTCGTATAATAAAGATTTACTAAAGATGATCACTTATTATCAGATTCACCATGATATTGGTCATCCTCAAGGGAAGATATAAACGATCTCATCTTTAAAGAAAATTAATTTGCTATTTTTATAGAAACCCACACTCCAATCCCGGACTTATGCATTCTAATATGAAAAACCTTCTGCCCTTATTGATCCTTGTAGTGATTGGCTGCACTCCTAAAAAAGCCGAAGTTATATCAGTTAACACTAGTTCGGTTAACCGATATTCTGTTCCCCACTTTGCAGACACCGCTTCCTTCTCCAATATCCAGAAGGTTTTTCCCGTGATTGAAAAACTCTATCGTGATTATGCAGAGAAAAATCATTTTCCGGCTATCAGTTTTGGTGTTATTGCCGGTGGCCAATTAGTGTACTCAGGTAGTGTGGGTACCGCCAATATTGTAACCAATACACCTGCTAGCACCAAGTCGTTATTCCGCATTGCCTCTATGAGTAAAAGTTTCACAGCCATGGCGATTTTGAAACTTCGTGATGAAGGAAAATTAAGTTTAACGGATCCTGTTTCTAAATATATTCCAGAAATGAACGGGGCTGGTGCCCTCACTAAAGATGCTCCTGCTATTACAATTCAAAATCTGCTTACCATGTCAGCCGGATTTCCGGAAGACAACCCGTGGGGCGACAGACAATTGGATGCTACCGATGAAGAATTATTGAAACAGGTAAGTGAGGGAATTTCATTTTCTAATGTTCCAGGCTTTACGTTTGAATATAGTAACCTTGGTTTTGCCTTACTGGGAAAAATTATCAGTAACGTATCAGGCACTTCCTATCAAAAATATATTACTGATAATATCATGAAGCCCATTGGTATGAATGATTCCAAATGGGAATATGATCAGGTGCCTAAAGAACAATTGGCGTTGGGCTATCAATGGATTGATAATGAATGGAAAGAGATACCGCTGTTGCATGATGGAGCGTATGGAGCTATGGGTGGGTTGATTTGTTCTATTGAAGACTTTAGTAAATACGTGGCATTACATCTGGCTGCATGGCCAGCACGCAACGAAACTGACCAAGGACCTATTCGCAGAAGTTCCATTCGTGAAATGCACCAACCCTGGCGTTTCATTAATCTGTTTCCCGATGCTAAAACCAGAAGCGGAGAACCTTGCCCGGTTGCAGTAGGCTATGGCTATGGTCTCGGCTGGCGAAAAGATTGCAAAGGAAATGTGCGCATTTCGCATAGCGGTGGCTTACCCGGCTTTGGCAGTGAGTGGCGCATTTATCCCGACTACGGAATTGGTGTAGTGTCCTTCAGCAATCATACCTATGGTGCTCCAGGTCCACCCAATGCAATTGTGCTTGACACGCTAATTTCAATGGCTGGGCTTAAACCCAGAGTATTGAGTCCCTCTCACATTTTGAATCAACGGAAAGAGGAGATTGTTAAGTTGTTGCCAGCCTGGCAAGAAGATCAAACCAGCATCTTTGCCGAGAATTTCTTTTTAGATGAATCGCTGGAAAGAAGAAGGGAAGCTACTCGTAAAATTTTTGAAGAAGCCGGTGCTATTGCAAACGCGAAAGCGCTTGAACCCGAAAATCAACTGCGGGGAAGCTTTATTCTGGAAGGCGAGAAAAAGAACGTGTTGATCTTCTTCACCCTTACACCGGAAAAGAAAGCGCTCATTCAGCAACTAGATCTTGAACTCGTGAACAAATAATTCTCTAAAAAAATAATTTAATCTACCTGTCCGATTTTTGATGCGTGGATCGTCATAGGAGAAATTCATTTAACTTAAAGACAAAATTGTATGGAAAAATTTATGCTCATTTTTCATGGCGGCAGCGATGTAGCCCCTGAAATGAAAAACCCGGAAGCCCTTCAAAAACATATGGAGAAATGGTTTGCCTGGGTGGAAAAACTGAGAAAAGAAGGTCGCTATGAAGGTGGCGAACCTCTTGAACCAAAAGGCAAATTTGTAAGCGGCCCAAACCGGGTTGTTACTGATGGCCCTTTTGCTGAAAGTAAAGAGTTGGTAGGCGGCTATTTCATTATCAAAGCCAAAGATCTGGATGAAGCAGTCGCACTCACGGCCGACTATCCGGATTTTATCTTTAACGGAAAAGTGCAGGTAAGGCCTGTACAGAAAATGGAGATGTAGCCTCTCGTCTACCAAGGAAATAAAACCGAACTCCTGTCAATAAAAACTCAATAGTGGCAGAGCCACCGAAACAAGTACAGCAACTGGTTGACCATCTTTTTCGCCACGAGGCGGGAAAGATGGCCGCTGTGCTTACACGGTTGTTAGGTACCGAAAATTTAGATCTCGCAGAAGACCTGGTGCAAGACACCTTATTAAAAGCGATAGAAGTCTGGCGCTTTCGCGGAATACCTGATAACCCCCCGGCCTGGTTGTATAAAGTGGCTCACAATAAAGCGATTGATTGGGTACGCTCTGGTCAACGGCAATCAAAAATCCTTGCCGCACAAAATGAAAATATAAAATCAATCTGGGATTTATCCTCGTCCAATGATCAACTCTTTAGTGAAGACGAAATTCAGGACAGCGTACTTCGAATGATGTTTGCATGCTGTCATCCAGCGATCGCACCTGAATCACAAATTGCGCTCACCTTAAAAACATTAGGTGGATTGAGTGTCGCTGAAATTGCCAACGCTTTTCTTACTTCCGAAGAGACGATCGCCAAACGCATCTACAGGGCAAAAGAAAAAATAAAGCAGGAAAAAATAAAACTGGATCCACCGGGGCTATTTGAATTACCTTACCGATTAAATAGCGTGCTTCACGTATTGTATCTACTGTACAATGAAGGATATCACGCCAGTCACCATACTAAGATTATTCGTGAAGATTTGTGTGAAGAGGCTATGCGACTTACCTACCTTCTTGCCACACATAAAGCCACCTCCCTGCCAAAAGTAAAAGCACTCATGGCCCTGATGTGCCTGCAATCATCGCGCTTTGATGCACGCACTGGCGAGTTGGGTGAGATTATTTTGCTGGAAGATCAGGATCGAACCCAATGGAGTAAACCCCTGATTCAACAAGGACTTGATTTTTTAGCGCGTGCTTCAGAAGGAAATTCCTTGAGTGAGTATCATGTAGAAGCTGCCATTGCCTCTGTTCATTCACTTGCTCCGCGGTTCGAAGAAACACAATGGGATAAATTGTTAGTGCTTTATCAAACCTTATCGGAGCTTAAACCCGGACCTATTGTGAGCCTCAACAAAGCAATTGCAACCGGGTATGCCTTATCATTTCGAGCTGGAATTGCCGAACTGCAAAATATCACCGGGTTGCAAGATAACTCTCTATATTTAACTGCTCTTGGAAATTTTAATTTACTTGAGGGCAATCGTAGTGTTGCTAAAGGAATGTTAGAAAAGGCTTTGGTAAGAACCACCTCCACCCAGGAAGCAGAATTAATCAAGCGAAAGCTTCAAACGTGCTAACGATGGCTGGAACTTTTCATGCTACCTGTAACATTTTACCACGCCATCCGTCAACAGGTTTATGAAGTCAATGCTTGTCACTTTCACCCGTTGGATTTTGTGGCAACGGGTACCGCCCAGCGAGATTGAATTCAAAGCGCTTAACCAGGAGACTGTTTTACTTCTTAGCTATTCTATCTTATATATTATAGCAGGCTATGTTCTGGGGTTAGTCATCGCCTACCTCCCAGCTCCCATACTCGGTGCTACGCAATTCAATCAGGATCTTTGGTATTCAGGCGTTTTTAAAATCTTACTCTTGCTGATTATTCCGGGCTACATCTACTTTATCCGCTGGAACTATCACGTGAGAGATTTGACGCTGGGTTTAAAACCCTCAGTAAAGATTTTTCTGGCGACTGCATTCATGGTGGCGCTTGGTTTTTTTCTAAATGCCAGCCATCTGAAACCACTCGAAAATACCATAGATACTTTTTCAGATGCTCCACTTCGTCTCGCCCTCGGGATCATTATGCCATTATTTACAGCTGCGCTCCCTGAAGAGTTATTCTTCAGAGGCTATCTTCAAACCAGGCTTGAGAAAAAATGGAACCGAATCTCTGCATCATTAGTTGCCACGCTCCTATTTACTGCATGGCATTTGCCGAGCCGGTACCTACTTTCTACAGGTGTAGAAGGTCAGGCTGGTGATTGGGGCAATGTGATTTTACATACCGGTGTTCCTGTATTTATTGCCGGGTTTATTTTTGCACTGCACTGGAGCCGTTACCGGAATATCATTCTGTTGATACTCACCCATTGGGCGGTGGATATTCTACCAGCATTGAGTTCCTATTTCAAAATTCTCTTCTGAGATTTTACTTTTGAGCAATCATTCGGAGGCATACCGGCATGGATAATTTAATCTCATTGCCAGTAAATTGAATTTTCCCTGTTTTTTGATCGCGTTTAAAAATAGCAATGTTATCTGTCTCCTGGTTAGCAACAAGCAGGAAGTTACCGGTAGGATCAATCATGAAATTGCGAGGCCACTTTCCATGCACATCCTGGCGCTCTAAAAAGGTGAGTTGTCCGGTGGCAGGATCTACTTTGTAAGAGACAATACTATTGTGTCCCCGGTTGGTGCCATACAAAAAACGCCCATCCGGTGAGAGATGAATATCCGCACACCAGTTCTGTTCTTTAAAATCGTCCGGCAAAGTTTTCACCGTTTGGATGGGTGTAAGTGTTTTGCCGTATTGATAAGCCGTGATGGTCGCATTGAGTTCATTGATTACATAGGCGAATTTTTTATTAGGATGAAATGCAAGGTGTCGCGGTCCGCTGCCCGCGACTGCTTGAATAGTGCCCGTTGCTTTCATCGTGCCGGTAGCCGGATCAAGCTGATACTGAATTATTTTATCCTGCCCTAAATCCGGAACAAAAACATTGTTATCTCGAGGGGCAAATACAGCCGAGTGTGGGTGTGGTGACGTTTGCCGTTCTGGATTTACACTTGAACCGGTGTGTGGAATATTCTGAGTGAGTTCTCCAATCGATTTGTTTGAGTTCACCGGAAGCACACTGACGCTGCCCCCGGTATAGTTAGCTAACACCAGCCACTTTCCCTTTTGATCAATATCAATGTAACAGGGATGGGCACCTTTGGACAGTTGCTCATTAATTAATTTCAATTGTCCTGCTTTCGCATCAAACTGCAAGGCATAAACTCCACCATCGGGTTCATTCTCAGCCACTGCGTATACGTTCTTACCATCGGGAGCAATGGTAAGAAAGGATGGATTCTTTAGTCCAGTAGCAACACTAACTGCTTTCGACTCACCCGTAGTAGTATTAAATTCATACACGTAAATACCTTCCGAAGTCCGGTTGGTATAGGTACCCACAATCAGGTAAAAATTCTTGCCTTTCGGTTGAGATATTCCAGTAGTCAGCGACATAAGACAAATAAATAATAAAATCAGGTGTTTCATTTCAGAAAGTGTTAATTAAACAATACGAATGAACTCTAAGGAAATCATAAAACGCTAGTTTTCCTACGCTTATTTACATCGATGGAATGCTGACTACGAACTATTTAATTCTTCCATTATTGAGTCCGGTACCAACCAGAATACCAAAATCTGTTACTTCAAGGGTCATGAATGCAGTTGAATCCGGCAGGCCATTACCTCCGGTATTTATTCTTACCCAATGATCTCCTCTATCCATAGAATGGTAAATGCCATGCCATTGAGCAGCAAATAGATCCTTATTTACACCTTTGACTTCAAATGTGTAAAAATTAAAAGTTGGAAATCCGCCATTTGCCTTTTCCCAGGTACGTCCATCATTGTTGGTTCTTAATAATCCGGTTCCTAACGTCATGGCATAGATAAAGGACCCGTCATTCGAAATGTCATGCAGGGTGTTGGGTTTGTAAATGTATTTCCAACTCTTGCCTTCATCATCAGAAAAGGTTGCACCATCAACGGATGCAGCATATATTTTTCCATCTAGCAAAGTGAATCCATTTATCTGACCAGTCCCAAATTGATGTCTCCAACTCAATCCTTTATCGGAAGAAACATAAATTCCTTTATCAGTACCTGCAAACAAATTATCATTTACGGTAATCAAGCTCCTGATCGGAATATCCGGAAGCCCCACATTCGACTGGTTCCATAATCTTCCATCGTCACTGGAAATATAAATCCCATGTTTGTTGGTACCTATTATTAACAAGTCATTCAGCACAGTGATTGCATTTATATCCACCTGATCGGGTAACCCAAGGTTAACCGGCTGCCATTGATTTACTCCCGACAGGGAAACAAACACACCATAAAAATCAGTACTAGCAAAAAGCTTGTTTCCTTTTGCCTGAAAACCACTGACCGTAGCGTTCTCCGGAATACCTTGATCAAATGAGAACCACGTTCTTGCATTGTCATTTGAGCGATAGATTATTCCAGAGGCCCTGGATGTCTGATTCTCCACGAGGTTTAGTCGGTGGTTATCAGCTTTAGGATTGCACCCTAGTATAGCCAGTAAAGATAAGCAACAACCTATTCCTTTTCCATTCATGATTTGCGCACACGCGTGGCGTTCATAAAAGATGGTCTCCTATCCTGTGAAACTAATCATGACATAGGCCACAATTGCAATAACGATCAGTGAGAAGGCGATGTCCCAGAAATTATAACTAGCACGATTAGTCAGTTTCTGTTCAGCACTAAGCGTGCTGAAGGTAAGTCCCTGAATCTGCTCGGGCAAAGGTGCCGGAGTGAGCCAACTCACCACTAAACAAAGAATGACACAAAATAAAAAGAACCAGGCTGCAAACGTAAGAAAGTTGGTATTCCCAATGATATATAAGATACTGCCCGGTTCCAGCGAGTTAATCGCTAACTCCAATCCGATCCGGATAAAGGCAACAGCCATTCCCACAATTAACGTAATCAACGCTCCTTTGCTGTTAATTCGGCTATAAAAAATCCCCAACAGAAATACAGCTGTAATAGGTGGTGCAATGTAGGATTGTACCGACTGCAAATACTCATACAACACGCCCGAAATATTTTGCATGATAGGAATCCAGGCAATACCCAACACAACAACAATTGCAGTGGCTATACGACCGATGCGCAGTAAGTCCTTTTCCGGGGTTTCAGGTTTTAGCTTTTTATAAACGTCAACTGTAAACAATGTTGAGCACGAGTTAAACACAGAAGCTAATGAACTCATGAGGGCTGCGAGTAATCCAGCGGCAACTAATCCTCGTAACCCGGCTGGCATCTTATTCATTAATAAAGCAGCAAAAGCCTGATCGGGAGAATCCCATGAAAGTTCACCTCGGTTCTTCAACGCTAATGCTACCACACCGGGAATGAGAAACAGAAACACAGGAAGTAGTTTTAGAAAACCCCCGAAGATAGTGCCGCGTCTCCCTTCTTTAATATTCTTCGCGGCAAGCACACGCTGCACAATGTATTGATCGGTACACCAATACCACAGTCCAACCACGGTACTGGTAATGACTAAACTCGGCCACGGAAAATCCGGATCCGTAGCAGGTCGCCACATATTTAAGTACCCAGGTTCTAACGATTGTTTCATACCCTCCCAGCCTCCTACCGAATCAAGACCTATGAAGGTTAACGTTCCAGCACCAATTACCAACACCACCGTTTGTAAAGCTTCTGTATAAACAACGGCCCGCATCCCCCCAAGAATCGTATAGATACCGGTGAGGATTACAGTCATTAACGCGCCAAACCAAAAATCAATGTGAAGAATGGAAGAGATAACAATGCCCCCGGCATAAACGGTAACCGAAATTTTTGTGAGCACGTAAGCGATCAGAGAGAAAACACTTAAGAACCACCGTGTACTTGAATTAAAGCGCCTTTCTAAAAACTCGGGCATCGTGAAAACACCACTCCGTATATAAAATGGCAAAAAGACCCACCCGAGCGTGATTACTAACCAGGCATGCAATTCATAAATCAACATGGGGATCTTTCCACCGGCACCGGCACCCGCCAGGCCCACTACGTGTTCCGATCCAATGTTGGAGGCAAAGATGGAAGCACCCACCACAAACCAGCCAATATTGCGGCCAGCCAGAAAGTAATCTTCTGTAGTTTGCTGCTTGCGCGTCATTACCCAGGCTGCTAATGCAGCGATGAGAACAAAGTAAGCTCCAATTACAATCCAGTCGAGTGTGGCGAATCCTTGCATGACACTAAAAGTAAGTATATCTACGAACGAAATTAATAACTAAATCAACATCTCTGGCATTTACACTCTCATTGTTCGGGTCTTAGGTGACTCTTTCTTACGATTTGTTTCCCAGGCGAGTATAAAATGGAAGCTTATAAACTCAATTCGTATTTTGCAAAAATGCTAACAGGTCAGCTAAATCCTGAGGAGTCATATTACTTTCCAGTCCTTCCGTCATTAACGAAGAACCCAGGGATGTGAAACTCTTTATATCTGTTTTATAAATAGTTTCCTTACTTCCGCCCATCTTTTTTATCGTGATGTAGTGATCCGTTTCGTTTTCTACAATGCCTATGTGTACATCCCCTGACTTGGTGACCAACCTATGGTTTATATACTGAGTGTTAACTGCTGCATTCGGATCTAAAATATCATGCATCAAAGATTCCTTGCTTTTCCGGCTTATTTCAGTCAATACCGGACCGACTTCCTGTCCTTCGGCTCCGTATTTATGGCATGTACTGCACATGGATTTAAATACGGCAGCACCTGCAACCGTTGATCCCTTTAGAATAAGTGCATCTTTCATTTTATCCATTGCCTCCTTCCGGGTGGTTACCCCCGAATCAGAAAATAAAGCTTCTGCTCTGCGCTTAGTATTTTCATTGTCAGTCCACCACAACAATTGCCGTCTGCGTTCAAGATCAAAATTCATTTCTCCGATATTGATAACTCCTTTTTCCAATCCAGTCAGCAACGCATCATTATAAATTTCTTTGTATAATAGTAAATCACCAGCCCATTTTCTGATTTGCGGACCCAGTTCCGCCCAACGATTCACTATTTGTGTGCCTATTGAAGGGTCGTCATAATCAGCCAATTGTCTTAATGCAGCCTCTTGCAGATTGAGGGGCTCAGTATTATCAAGGCATTGAAATAATACCTCCGACTTTTCTTTGTATGGCAGTAAAGCAATAAGGGCCATTTGCTTAAATCGAATACTGTCAGGCAAGGATTTATCAACTACCTTCTTAAGGGCAGCCTTACTATAGGATAAAAATTCTGATGACACCGGTAAAGAGAGTTTTTTTCGAAGCGCTGCTAACGATGAGATAAGAACAATATCTCCAGACTTTTCTAATTGCTTTACGAATACCATCGCAGAAGCCCCTTCGGTAAAATAAATCCCTTGCGTTAATCGATCGATGATAACTTGCTTTGAATCTGTAGCCAAGGGAGCTTTAACTAAAGCCGCTAACACAACATTCACATTATCAACGGTGGCTCCAGAAATCGCAGCCAATGAAGTCAATAATTTTTCCTGGTTCGCGCCACCTTTGATGGAACTATAAACTTGAAAGAACTCTGCGGGGGCATGCTTTGCAGCGAGGGTAATGCTGGCAAAATTCCAATCATCAGCAGGTTTTGATGCTGATTGAGTAAGAGATTCAAAAATCTGATTCTTATACTGATTAAACTCTTCTCGGGGTAATGTGCTTATTGTCAAAGCGGCTTGCATACGAACCCGTTGATCATTATCTCCTGTTAAGGCAAGCACTTTGCTCATCAGAGATTCGCTGCCAACAATGAATTTCTCAGCTATCATCAATGCACTCTCTTTCACTCCGGCCGACACATCATCTAATGACAGCATTAATTGATCAACTGTTAATTGATTATTGCCGTTCAAAATCCACAAGGCATGTACCCGTGCCTGAGGTGAACCTGATTGTAACAGTTGACCAAGATTTACTGTGAGATCTTTACTGACAGGTGTTTCCATTAGCAACCGATGTGCTGTTTTGCGCACCCATTGATTTGGATTACCTAAGGCAGCGACCATTCCTGCTTTGGTTTTCAACTGATCAGTAGAAAAGGAATTGGTTACAGAATTTGCTTTAGTAATTTTATAAATCCGGCCTTTCTCCTTGCCGGCATTAAGATCCAACGTCTTCTCAATATCATCAGGTATCCATTCCGGATGTTCAATTACCTTCCGATACATATCCACCACGTACATGGCTCCATCCGGGCCAACACTCATATTTACTGGACGGAATGCCCGATCACTGCTTGCCAAAAAATCTCTTTTCTGTTGAAGGCGTGATGCAACAAATGAAGCCCCATTCGGTTTAATTTTATCAACATGGATAAGGTTTAGTACCACATCGGCCACCCAAACGGTGTTTTCATATTCAGGACCAAAGGCACCACCACCATAATATGTAATTCCGCAGGAACCAGAGAAGTAGCCCGACTGCTCAGGGTGATTGACGCGAGATTCCTGTTCGCCAATAGGATAAATCCGGGCTAGTCCATCTTCTTCGTGATCCGAAATATTGGACAGACTATTTTCTATCAAGAGTTTCACGTCCTTTTGATATCGCTCAGGAAAAACAAGATGGGAGATATGAGTAAGATTGTGTGTCTCGTATATATGTCCGACCTCATCCATTCCTAACCCAAAACCCCCAGATGATTCTCCGATTCGCTCCATCACTTTGGTCTCCAGATTAAATCTGAAATCCTGGCCCCGAAGGTCCATCCTGTTGGTAGAATCTCCCCACCAATAGGGTTTTCCTGAATTCCCGCCATTAACTGCATAGATCCAATTATCGATACCGTAGGTCAATCCATTATAATTATGTTGCAGGTTCCCTGTGGAAAACCCACCCATCAAAGTATCGACCAGATCTGCTTTGTAATCATCATTAGTATCTTTAACAAACAACAAATAAGGAGGAGCAGCTACTAACACACCCTTTTTATAAGGCATGATTGATGATGCCAGCTGCAGGTTTTCAGCAAACACTACCGTGTCGTCATAGATTCCATCCTGATTATTATCCTTGAGTAATATGATTTTACTTTGCTGATCTTCAAATGGGTAACCGGGCATTTCAAGTACCAGAGCCTCCCCCTCCTCATTAAACTCCAGATCGACCGGATCTTTGATGAGAGGTTCCCTTGCTACTAATTTAAGATCAAAGCCTGGCTCAAGTTCAAAACCCTGAGGGAGATTCGAAGTCCCCGAATCGCATGATACCATGAGTGCGGAAACTATAATCAAGTATATAAGCCACTGTGTATTCCACATAATTTACGACTATTCAATAACAATTTTATATTTATCCAGCAAGCCGGCAATACCGGCCTGTGAGAATTTAGCCTTTCTAATCCGGTTCACTTCAGGGTTGATCGAATAATTATAGGCCGTGCGCAAATCCGCACCTTCCAGAATTGTGTTTTCAAACGTAGCCCGGCTCAAATCGCAATCCTGAAATCTCGCATTTGTCAAGTCTGCCTCCATGAACTCTACATCCTGCAGCTTACAGTCGTTAAACACGATTGCCTTCAATTTCAATTTATAAAAAGAAGAGAAATTCAGTATGCAATTTTCAAAGTAGAATGACAACAATAACTTATTGCATTCGTCAAAACGCAAGCCCAACAATTTACAGTTTTTAAATCGGGCGTCTTTACAAGATACATTCCGCAACTTTGCCAGGCTGAGATCACAGCCTTCGAACACACATCCGGAAAAAATAAATCCATTGAGATCGAGGCCTGAAAAATTGCAGTTACGAAACGTGCATTGTTCATACTCGCCCTTGTCGAGGTTTATCTCATTAAAATTTAGACTGTTAAATTCCTGATCCTCTTTGTACATTTTATTCATTAATATGAACCTGGTGATTAATTATTCGTAATCAAAGGTATAAACACAAACAACCAACTATTCAACAATAAACGTAACCTTATCGCTGCTAATAGAAGGCGGAAGCCAGCCAGTTCCGACCGATAAATAAAGATCATATTGACCGTGCTTAACCGGAGTCTTGATTAGCACAGAATATTCGCTACCGCTATTGACCATGTTATTCTTGATTACAAGATCTGAAGTGCCCATCTCAACCCAATTGGAATATTGAAAAAATGAATACGTGACCCGGGATGGGTAATCCGGGTTCGCTTCGAGATCTCGGTGATTATTATTGCTCAAAATGAAATTCAATTTAAGTCTTACTGTGTCAGAGGTCTTAGTTCTTACGGGGGACTTTAGGTTCGATTGTATTATTATGTTAGAAGCAGATCTAAAATTATCAATAAAGTTATACGGGAGGTATTCGTAAGAAAATAAAATACTGTCAGCCGTTGCATCCGGATAGTTGTAAACGAGGGTGACAGATTCGCCCTGATACTTTGCTTCCGTATCCCAGATTGAATATTGATTTTTTCTACCCCATACATTGTTAAGGGAAAAGGCAGGCAGGCCTGAATAAAATTCGTACAGCGAGGCCCGTTGATACGAGTTCATAAAAGCCACGGGTCTTTCTTTAGAGACTGCTTTTAATTCCCTTGTCCATCGTCTGGCTCCCAACATTTTTGAAAGTCTGATGGAAGGAGGAAAAAAATTCGCAATTAATGCCATTCGTACCAGCAGGATGAGCACCAGAGAAACAACAAATGAATAGTACGCAAACTTGGTTAGCTTCTGACTTCTTTCAATATGATTATACCCAATATAAAGCAACGGCACCAGCGTTATAATCGTCCAATTGCCCTCCACCCTACCTTTGAATGTCATCAGGAAAAAGAACAGGTAGGTACCCACGATCATAAACTTTAAGCTGCGTTCAAACAGATCTTTTGGTTTGAAGGTAAAACCCAGGTAGATAAGCACGGCTCCAATAAACGGACCCAACACAAAGGGCTGAGCAAACAGATACTCTGTAGTAAACGAGAAAGAATATCCCTTTGAACTGCGCTCATAGAAGTGATACTTCATCGATGGGAAATCGTTAGCCACCTGCCACAGTACATGTGGCATAAATAAAATAAGAGCCAGTATACCACTAATCCAAAATGATTTCCTTTTTAGCAAGGCCAGATTAGATAGTACAGTAAACCCAATGACCAGGATCCCGTGATACTTGCTAAGCAACAACAGGCACATGACGACTGCGAGTGCAAGAACAATCTGCCACGAATCTCTTTGCAGATATTGTTTGTATAAATAAAAAAAACTTACGGTCAGAAATAACAATGGAAAATCGGGAATGGCAAACATGCCCCCTCCAAATACCATCCCCACTTGAAGAAAGGCGATGGACAAAGTGATTGCATAGAATAATTTGAGATTGAAAGGCTGAATCATTCTCTCCATCACCCAAATGGTAGCCGCGCCAAGCAGGACAAAAAACAATCGTACCCCTAGTTCGTTGTGAAACAAAATGTAACCCGCTTTTACCAACACCGCTGTAACTGGAGGGTGATCAAAATAGCCCCATGCAAGGTTCTTTGAATACATCCAATAATAGGCCTCATCTCCGCGGAGCTCAACATAGTAGGCCTGTATCAGGAGTGAAGCGAGCCAGAGGGTATAAAATAAAAAGCGTATCCCCATTATGCCTTAACGTTTGCCCTGTGAAGAACACGGTAGAGCACCCAACAAAACACGCCTGTAATAATAGTGGCCAGAACATCCCAGGGATCCATCGGTTTACCCAACACCGGATGAGCCACCTCATAGAGAATAAGGCTGATGGTTATGGTCTTGATCAGGAAATCGTGCTGTGACCTCGTACTTCCAATCAGGCCAAGAAAGATATAGATCGTGGCAATTGTACCCAGCGAATTTCCTATTGTATCGGCAATATGAAAATCATTGATCTGGTGAGAGTAGATATAAGGACGATAGATAGGCCGTGCAAAGAATTCATAGATCAATAAAGCGATAAACCCAACCGCAAGATTAATACCCCGGGTCCAGGTAAATTTCCAAACTACAAATTCTTCTCTCAGTTCCCTGATCGTCATTGTGCTCTAACCGGTTATTTTTTAGGAGTACCCAATAAATAATAAATGCGCATCGGACCACTTTTCTTTTCTCCAAGATCCCAACTAAAACTTGTAGTCTTGTCAAGACTTGATATAAGATCACCCATTTCAACCTTTGAATAGGTTCTGAAGATCGATGCGATCCCATCCCACATAATATACAGTGGAATCAATGGAAGTATATAAATAAAAGGCAATACCTGCCAACGAACAGGACGGATAAAGGGTGAAAGCAACAGGACATTTAAAATCACAAAAAGCATGGAGACAAAGCTCATCACATCCCTGCCTACAGGTTCAAAGATGGCAATGGGTGATTTTGAGTTCACTGCGTTTTGCAAAATCTTTCTCGCATCTGCCGGACGAAAATGATGAAAGGATCCAAACAAGGTTCTGAACTTTCCTTGCAGATACTGTGGCATTTCCATTGCGTTGATGGATGCTGATTCAAATCGAAACGTTTTGCCTCCTTGCAGTTTTGTTCGATCAAAAGCCTTTAGGTTCGGATAATAATCCGTGAGTGTAATTATAAGGTTGGGGTATTCTTTACTGAGGTCTTTGGCTAAATTAATCAATCCACCCCCTCCACCCGATGCGCAGTCTACCCACTCTTGCCGGCCGCTGGCATCAAGTCCTTTCTTAATAACAGGCAAGATCGGTTTGTAAATCTCCAGCTTCGCAGAAATGAAATTTAAATAGTCGGTACCATAGTCTCGCCAACTTGTTGGAAACCATTTTAAATCTTCCCATTCAAGTGCATGAAATCGTTTCATTTCGATGCGGCTCTTTTCTTAACATTAGCCTGAAGTAAGATACCTAATATAATGAGGTTAGCGCTCATGAATAACGGGATATAATAGATCTTGTCGGCCGGCAATTTTAATCCCAACAACAAAGCCCCCAGGGAAATTATTCCGGCAAATACGGCATACATACTTATCTTGTAATACCAGGCATAGGGAAAAAAGTGAGCCCCGGTGATGATCACATACACCATCACAAAATAGTCAGGTATTTTTATGAGGGCGAAAACTAAAAACGGGAAGTAAAACAGTTGGGCAAAATTCAGCCAGAGGCCCAATGGCTGCAGGGGATTGTCTTTAATGGTCCAGACAGTTTTAAGCAGTTTGGATAACAATAGTGCCAAGGGTAACATCAAACCCCCCACTATAAAAGTCAAAATGGATTTATTATAGGGGGTGTAAGGAAAGGTCCAGATATAGGCAATGGCCAACCAGATAATACTGGCAGCTATAATAAAGTCGATACCATTTTTAGCTTTAATCGACAATTCAATTCGCAAGGCATCAAAGTTCTCTTTGGTAATCATAATTTATACTGGGTATTACGTATAGATAATATCTAAATTAAGCAAAGCTTGCCACACTCCATACTTCTTTCAATTTAGAGCAAATAAAAAAACCTCTCTCGCAGTAGGAATTATTTCACCAGTTGGTAAGGTACTCTTCGGAGGTTACTTAGGTACTTCTCACTTTTTGTCATTATTACTTTACAGGCAAGTCAGCTACTCATCCCAGGTTGTGCAGGTACTCCCCACACGTTGTGGTTTTTATATTACAGGTTGGTCGGCTGCTTTCTTCAGCAGTATGGGTACTCTGTACCTTTGTAGTTTTTAGTGTAAAGGTTGTTTAGGTTCGCACCTCAGGTTGTTCCGGTACTCTCCACACTTTGTAGTTTTTCTTTCACAGATTGTTTAGGTACGTTCATCAACTGGTCAGGTGCTCGCTTTGCCAAATAGTATTTTGTCTTCAGGTAGTTAGGTGCGTTATACAAGTGTACGGGTACGTTCCTCAGGTTGTAGTTTTTCTTTCACAAGTTGTTCAGGTACTCTCAACAGTTGTGCGGGTACGCAACTCACAAAATAGTATTTGGTTTACACGTTGGTCAGGTGCTCTCCCCATCTGTAGAGGTGCGCACCTCACAAAATAGGATTTTGTCTGCAGATTGGTTGAGTGCTTAATTTGGCCAGATTAGGGGGCTCTTAATTTGCCAAATTTTATTCCGCAGTTAAACGACCATTTAATTTGGCCAAAATAGAGGAAATCTTAAGCTGCCAAATTTTATTCACCCTTCGAGTGCTTCAGTTTATAAGAGCTACGAAGATGAATGGCACCCTGCAACTACTCAAACACAGCCACTGCCCGCACCGGGGAGCCAGTGCCACCCCGGATTTTTAAAGGCAGGCCGATAAACCGAAACCGTCCACGACCAACCAATAGGTGCAGATTAATCAGGTTTTCGTAGTGAGTGAATCCAAGCTCGCCACAGATGCGATGCACTTCTTTATTGCTCACTCCTGAAACTCCAGGCGACATGGTTTCAACACCAAAAGCAGCAATCGCTTTGTTGCCCAACCACTGCGCAGCTGCTGCACTTATTCCTGGGCCATTATACCACTGCGTTCCGCCATACGTTTTTCTATAATGATCAGTGTAGAAGAGTACGGTATCACTCTTCTTGATTTCGACTCGCGCTTTTAGGCAAGCAGCTTCTATTTCATGCACTCCAATTAATTCCCGAAGACCTTTATGAGAGAAATCTAAACAAATCCCCTCTGTGTAAAACATCGATAGCGGCATAGTATCAATGGATTGACCGCGGTTTGCACGTGTCATGTGGTTTAGGGCATCAACATGAGTGCCGGTATGTTCACCCAATTCAAGTTTGTTCACACTGGGTGAAATTGTGCCGGCATCCGTAATTCCCTCCCATTCTTCATGGGTATTGTGTACACTGATTTTTACTTCGGGCAGCCCTTTGTACACTGGCATCCCTGAAAAGATTTCCTGACTCAGGTCTATGATCTCAACCATCGAACTAATTTAATAAAGATGCTTATGATTTTATATTTGAATCGACCAAAGCAAGGAACATTTTCAATTTTCTCAAAGGATGAGTAGCTTCCCTCATGCAAGCCCTTACGGATCCCTACCTGATCAGCAATAACGCCATCCGTCAACCTCCCACCTCACTGCTGGGCGGGTTGAAGTTTCTGGGGCCTGGATTTATTCTCTCCGCGTCCATTGTTGGGTCGGGAGAATTAATTGCCACCACGGTGCTCGGAGCCAAAGCCGGGTATGCGGCACTCTGGATCATCATCGTCAGTTGTCTTGCCAAAGTAGCGGTGCAATTGGAGTTTGGCCGTCATGCTATCCTTACCGGAGAAACTTCGGTACTGGCATTTAACAAACTTCCGGGATGGAGGATTGGAAAAGCAAATCTGATTGTTTGGATTCTCCTCATGTTACAATTTCTTAAAGTAGTTCAGATCGGAGGCATTCTGGGTGGCACTGCCGTGGTGTTACATCTGTTGGTGCCCGGTATTTCCGTTTATGTGTGGGCCTTTGTTGTAGCGGCCGTTGCCGCGGCCCTTGTCTTTAACGGCCGCTATGGATTGATAGAAAAAGCCTCGCTCTTCATGATCCTGATGTTTACGATTTTCACTGTCGCGTCACTGATCTCCGTTCAGTTCACCGAGTTTGCTTTCTCAATCGGGGATGTAATCAATGGATTTCGATTCCGGCTTACGGGCGAAGAACTTGCGATTGCCATAGGTGCCTTTGGCATTACCGGGGTAGCCAGTGATGAAATCATTGCCTATAATTATTGGTGCCTGGAAAAAGGGTATGCCCGGTTTGCTGGCATACCTGATGGAACACCTGCCTGGAAACAACGCGCTCATGGGTGGATCAATGTAATGTACCTGGATGCGGTGGTGGCTATGATTCTTTATACATTGGTAACTACCGTATTCTATTTATTAGGTGCCGCTATCTTACACGGTAATGAAACAATACCGAATGGCAATGCCGTGATTGAAACGCTTGCTTTGATCTACACACAATCGTTGGGTGCCGGAGCCAAGACAATCTATCTCGTTGGTGCATTCTTTGTTTTGTTCTCAAGTGTTTATGCAACGCTGGCCTATTGGACCCGTGTGTTTCCGGATCTGCTGGGCCAACTGGGGTGGTTTGATTTTTCTGATCTGAAGAAAAGAAAGAACCTGGTGTCGCTGCTGGCATTTCTCTTTCCCTTTATCTGGGCCTGCCTCTTTTGCTACATTGAGTTGCCGGTGCTGATGGTGCTATCCGGTGGAATCATTGGATCGGTTATGTTATTACTTGTGGTGTTTGCCGGGTGGCATTTTAAATACGGTCGTATACAAACGTTGCCGTCTGGTAAATTTTATAATCTTATCTTCTGGATCAGTGTGATCTCGATTGGGTGGGTGGCGGTGTATGGGTTGGTGCAGACGTTTGGTTAATGAGTCGGACAACATCAACGGCCATGGTTCGTGGGGACGCGAACCATGGGGTTGGTATGATCAAATCAATCATCATCTTTGTTGGTGAGCCAACCCATTGCCTACGCACAACACCAACAAAGGCACGTGGCCATGGTTCGTGTCCCACGAACCATGAGTGGTGAAATTAACTAAAACTACTAGGTGTTTATAACCCGCTACTCATAACACAGTGAATCGACAGGATTTGAAACTGGGGGATTATTTAGATAATAATAGAATAGCAACAATTGAAAACATTAGGTTTTACATAATAAAATAAAGGGTTCCAAAGAAATAATTCGTTCTTGGGTTCTTTATGTTCATTTTCTTGTATCGTTCATTTAAAACATATACATATTCCAAAAAGAACAATACTAATATACCAATACTCATAACTCCTATTGAAAAAAGGAGACCGCCCAATTCGCCAATATCAATAATAAAAGAAACTACTATTAATAGTATAACATATAAATTAAAAGTTAGCGGT
>DAOOCD010000047.1:0-20153 GCA_035408225.1 Cyclobacteriaceae bacterium
CACTACTTTGTTCAATTCGATGGTCGGATAACATATACTTTTCAATTAATAATGAACTTTTTGAATACCATAATAACAATGAGTTAAGAAAAGTATTTAAATCATCAAACCCGATAATAAGTCTATCCCTTGATACGGGGAACAAACTATGGATTGGATTTCTAAATGGAGGTCTTCAAAGAATTGAGGACCCTAGCTTCAAAAGAATCACTGGTATTAAGGCCTTAGAAGGAAAATCAGTAACCAAAGTTTTACAAGACAATGAAAAGGGATTTTGGATAACAACGCTCGAAAAAGGGGTTTTTTATTTCCCGAATTTTTCCGTGAACAAGTTCAATTATATTACTGATTCAAAAATTAGTTCGGTTAATTCAACATTAGGTACATTAATTATAACAGATTACTCCGGAAAGCTTAGAGCGCGCAGCAACACTGGGCAGACTCTTTGGGAAAGAGAATTAAAAAATCCCATTATCTCAGCCTACATCGGTAAATCAGGATCTATATGGGCCTCAACGAATAATGAGACTTTTGTATTGGACGTTCAGGGCAAACTTCTCAAAAAAACAGTACTAGCCAATTTTGTTGATTTCTCCGCCACCCCAGGTCATCTATACGCTGTTAATACTCGTGGCGCGTACAAATTCAATTGGGGTGGAGATCTGGTATTCTATAAAAAATTAAATACCCAATTCAGAAACATTCTTGTTTCCGGGAATGAAATATACCTGGGAGGTAAAAATGGTCTATTCCTTTATGATTCAACCTTTTCTTTTGTAAAGGAACTAAAGGAGTTCACTGACATTAAAGTTTCTGGTGTTACCCCATTAGCCGACTCTGTGCTTCTGGTCTCAACTATTGGAAATGGATTTGCCCTTTTACTAAAGGAGAGTGAAAAAGTTAAGTGGTTCAGTAGCACTGGCGGGTTTATTGCCAATAATATTTACTGTACTCTAAATGCAGATTCTACTATTTGGTTGGGGACTGAGAATGGCATTGCTGTTGCCAGGATAGAGTCGCTCCTTTCGGGCAACCCTGATTTCAATTTTATAACCAAGCACAGTGGACTAGTAAGTGACAAAGTGAATTTTATGACAGCCCTTAATGGCAAAGTCTGGGTATTTGGTGATGAAGGGTATACCCAATTACCCCTGGATAAAATCCAGTACATAAACCAGCAGCCTATTGGGTATATCAAAGAAATAAAAATGAATAATACACTCATAGAATTACAACATACTCTGAACTTCAACTGGCAAGAAAATAATATTCAAATCAAATTAGGGTTCTTAAGCTTCAACAATCAGAATATCTTAACCCGCTTTCGCTTGACGCCCAACGACCCGTGGACGAGATCGGGTAATTGGACCTTTGCCTTTAACTCGTTAGCTCCAGGGCAATATATTTTTGAATCCGAATATTCAACAGATAATTTAAACTGGTTTAAAACACCTATCAAAGTGGATTTTCGAATAAATCCACCCTGGTGGAACACCTGGTACTTCCGTTCAATTACAGCACTATTTGCTTTGGCGATAGGAGTTGTTGTTTACAAAGTTAGAGTTGCACGATATAAGGAAAAGAATGCCTATCTCGGAGTAATCAATGAGCAACAAAAGAAGTTGCTGAACGCAGAAATTGAAGCGACTGAACGCGAGCGAACCAGAATTGCCAAAGACTTGCACGATGGCATTAGTATTGATCTGGTATCCATCAAGTTGATGGCAAACCGAATTGCTAATAAAATTAACGAACAAGACGCATTAGAAATTGAAACCCATATCCAAAAAACAATTTCCGAAATCAAAAATATTATTTATGGGTTAACTCCTCCAGGCCTGAACCTTTTTGGGTTATCAGCTGGCTTGCAGAATTACATTTCGATGATAGGCAAGAATCACCCGGTTGCGATTAAGTTTGAAACACTGGGTGAAGAGATTAAAGATCAACAGGTTGGTGCGATGATTTTCCGAATCATTCAGGAATTAATTACTAACTCCATTAAGCATGCACATTGCGACAAAATCTCAATTGAGTTAAATGTTTCTTCTCTATTTATAGAGATTATTTATCGCGATAATGGTGTTGGATTTGATCTCAATAATATTAAACCCGGGCTTGGGTTAAGTAACATTCAATCCCGGGTAGACTCTTTGTCTGGCCATATTCAAGTGGAATCTGATCGGACAGGTACATTCTATTCAATTAGCTTACCCTACAAAAGCTCGTAATCCATAATCTTATAAACTTTCTAAAATCGAAATCAACTTAATAGTCAGGTTGTATCGTGAATACAATTGAATATTTTGACTTTGAGTATTACTCCTATCCCTCCACGCCTGGTAATATCTTATCAACTCAGATTTTAAACCCTCCTTATCATTTCTGTCTTTAATTACACCGGCATGAGTTTGTTGCAATACTTGAGCAGCATCACCGTGTACCGGACCAATACCTAAAATAGGTTTACCTGAAGCGAGGTATTCAAAGAATTTCCCTGGTAAATTGCCCGGAGCAATACTTGTATGAGCCAGCACAAGTAACTGAAGATCTGTTGACCCATACAGGGCCAATAATTGATCATGTGGTACCTGATCGATAAATCTGGTTATTGCTGAAAGTTGCAGGTCATTATGAACATAGGATTTAAACGAGGAATTCACTTTACCAATAAACTCGATTATAATGTGGTTCGATAATTCTGAATCAGATTGAACTATTTCCTTAACTGCTTCCATTACCGGCCTTGGATCGCGCAATTCATCCACCACGCCTACATGCCGTATAGTGAACTTCTCAGTTCTTACTGAAACAATACCTTTAAAATCATCTTCATCAAAACCATTCGTAATTAAATCAACTTTTCGATCCCCTAATATTTCAAATCGGTTTACATGATACGGAGCAATTGTGATCACACGGTCTGCGTTTGTCAAGACCTGCTTTTCAAGGTAACGATGCCTCCTTCTAGCCAAGGATGTCAACGACAGGGTATCCAACAAATCCCATTCACTCCATGGATCTCTCAAATCAGCAATCCAATTCAGGGTGGGATTCTTCTCTTTCAACTTCAGGCCTATAAGATGCACGCTATGCGGAGGCCCTGTAGTAATAATTTTTTCAATCTTGTTTCTTGCAATAAAGTCTGTAAGATATTCAACCGAGGGCTTCACCCAAAACACGCGGGCATCAGGTATAAATAAATTACCCCGGATCCACGCGCTTATACTCTTAAAAAATGACCTCTTCCCCGTTGAAATAAAATCCGTTTGCTGTACATTAATATTCCCAAACAACGAAGAGACTTTGAAAAATAACTGATAGGGTTCCCAAATTGGAAACTTAATAACTTCAACCGTAGCCGGGACATCCTTTTGCAAGGATGGATCCTGAATTGTAAACGAAGGATTCTCAGGTGTAAACACAAATGGTTCCCATCCAGCCTTCACCAGATACTTAACGAACTTCAGCCATCGTTGCACACCACTTCCTCCCGAAGGTGGCCAGTAGTAGGTGATGATGAGTACACGCTTTTTCATTGAACGGTAAAAGTAAACAGTTGAAAGTAGTCAGCAGGCAAAACTTACTAATTTATATTATCCAGATAAGCAATGATTTGATCAACTTGATCAGCTTGAAACCACATTACTTCTGGATCCTTCTTAAACCAGGTGAGTTGCCGTTTGGCATACCTGCGGGTGTTTCGTTTCAACAACCGAATCGCCTCCTCTCGATCGTACTTCCCTTCGAGGTAATCAAAGATCTCGCGATAGCCTACGGTTTGCAACGCGTTCAGATTCCGATTTGGAAAAAAATGCTCAACTTCATTAAATAATCCTTTTTCAATCATTACGTCCATGCGGGTATCAATTCGGGTATAGAGTTGTTCACGATCCAATTCCAACCCGATTTTAATAATTTGGAAATCATGACTACGTTTTTCCTTTACTCGTAATTGACTTACCCTCTGGCCTGAAGCCTTAAATAACTCAAGTGCCCTGATTAATCTTTGCGGATTATTAATATCAACTTGTTCAAAATAATCAGGGTCAATTTCCCTTACCACCTGCTGCAACCATGGCAATCCTTTCAATTCATACTCGGCTATAATCTGATCACGGATACCTGTTGGAATCTCGGGCATCTCATCAAATCCTTCCAACACCGCCTTTATATATAACCCTGAGCCTCCACACAAAATCAGCGTATTATGCTTTTCAAATAACGTATGGATAAGGGCCAATGCCTCTCTTCCATACGCTCCCGCATCATAAGATTGCCTAATGGAATGAGTATTTATAAAATGATGCTGAACCAGGCTCAATTCTTCCGGGGTTGGTTTTGCCGTTCCTATTTCCAATTCTTTATAAATCTGACGGGAATCGGCTGAGAATATTTCAGTCTTGAAATGTTCTGCCAGGCGCAGAGCTACTTCGGTCTTTCCGACCGCTGTGGGGCCTACAAGTACGATTAGCTTCTTTGAATTCACTTTACAAAAGTAATTATTTAGTCATCAGTCGACCGTCCACCGTTGACTGTCGACTCATTGACTATGGACTAATAACTAAAATCCTTATCTTGCAGGGCAAAAATTCGCCACTACGAATGATTAAGTATACCAATCAATTTCTCACTAAACTGGAGGACCTTATCGCTGAATCAGACTACATCCTACGGTATGAAAAGGGAAACTTTAAGTCAGGTTATTGCTTGTTGAAAGAGCAGAAGATTATGATTGTCAATAAGTTCTTCACCACAGAAGGAAAAATAAACGCATTATTTGAGATCTTAAAAAATCTGGAATTGGATACCACCCGGTTTTCAGAAAAAAGCCTGAAATTATACGAAGAACTTGTTCAGGCCGAAGTAAAACAATAATCCGGTGACGATGAAAGTCACCTTTCTGGGCACAGGAACTTCACAAGGTGTGCCGGTTATTGGTTGCGAATGTGACGTTTGTAAATCTCTCGATTACCGCGACAAAAGACTAAGATCATCCATTTATTTGCAGGTTGACGGGAAAAGTGTTGTAATTGACAGCGGCCCGGACTTTCGTCAGCAGATGCTACGGGAACGAATTCAGAAATTGGATGCAATTATCTTTACACACGCACATAAAGATCATATTGCCGGGTTAGACGATGTGAGAGCATTTAATTTTTTACAAAATGCCGACATGCCAGTTTATGGTACATCCAGCGTGCTTCGTCAGCTTGAAGTTGAGTTTTACTATGCTTTTGAAAAATTTAAATACCCGGGCACTCCGCAATTACAGTTGATAGAAATTAATGAGGAGGAGTTCTCTGCCCAGGGTGTACCCGTAATTCCATTACCTGTACTCCATTTCAAATTACCTGTTATGGGATTTCGCATCAACGACTTTAGTTACATCACCGATGCAAATCAAATACCGGAATCCACGTACGAAAGACTTAATGGGACAAAAGTGATGGTGCTCAATGCACTACAGAGAGAGAAACATTTATCGCACTTTAACTTAGAAGAAGCTTTGGCTGTTGCCAAAAAAATTGGTGCCGAGCAAACCTATCTGATTCATGTTAGTCATAAACTCGGTCGACATAAAACGATCGAAAAGGAGTTACCAAATTCTGTAGCTTTGGCCTACGATGGATTATCCATCGAGATCTGATCGTGCACACCAATTATTATTTCCTCCGCCAACTCAGCAGTCAACTGAAACGAGAAATTACCGGATACACAGTAGTTTCCTGCTTTAGTCAGAATAAGGAAGAACTCATCATAGAATTAAATAATAGCCAGAAATCGTTTTTTATCAAGGCAAGTATGCAGTCACAGTTTTGCTGTCTCGCCTTTCCGGAAAGTTTTAACAGGGCCCGCAAAAATAGTGTTGACTTATTCAGCGAAATTCTGATGAAAAAAATTACGGGCATCAGGCAGTTTACAAACGAACGAAGCTTTTCTCTTGAACTGGAAGACTCTTACCAGCTCGTGTTCAAAATGCATGGAAACAGATCGAACCTGGTTTTATTTCAAAACAATAAGACAATTACAATTTTTCGGAATCATTTAAAGATGGATCTTGAGTTATCGATCGAATCCCTTGATCGCACCATTGACTTTAGTCGCGAACAGTTTGATAAAAATCTTACCAACCTGCCTGGTTTGTATGTTACGTTTGGCAAAGTTGTTTGGGAATATTGGAATGAGAAAGGATTTGATCAGTTATCACCAGATGCTCAATGGAATGAATTAATAAAGCTCCGAAATCTATTAGAAAATCCCTCCTATTATATAATTGATAAGAATGGTGCAATTGCCTTATCCCTGGTGCCTTTTGAAAAAGTTTCGCAAACTTTTTCCGATCCTATTTCAGCGATCAATGAATTCTTCTCAATAAGTTCTGTTACTAATGCCCTCCATTCCGAAAAGGCTTTTCTAAGAAAGCAACTTCAGGATCAGGTTAAGGCTGGAAAAAATTACATTGCTAAAAACCAGCAAAAATTAAACGAACTGGTTAACGATCAACATTATCAGATCTGGGGTGATTTGATCATGGCCCATATGCATGAAATAAAAATTGGAATGCAATCGATAACCCTAGAAAGTTTTTATGATGGGAAACCAGTTGAAATCAAATTGAAGCCAGAGCTCAATGCCCAGAAGAATGCTGAAGTGTTCTATCGCAAAGCCAAGAACCAGCAGATCGAAATCAACAAACTGAAAGAATCCATTCAAATAAAACAATCAGAACTTAATAAACTTAATGAAACGCTCATTTCACTTGAAGAAACAGAAAATCTGAAATCGTTACGGAAAAATGAAAGTTTGCAGCGAACTTCTAAAGGCAATAAGAAAATCGAGCCCCTGCCCTACCATGAATTTGAATATAAAGGCTTTAAAATTTGGGTTGGGAAAAATGCAGAGAAGAACGATGAACTAACTTTAAAACATTCGTATAAAGAAGATTTATGGTTACATGCCAAGGATGTTGCCGGTTCGCATGTTATTATTAAACATCAGTCTGGTAAAAACTTTCCTAAAGAGGTAATCGAACGCGCTGCCCAATTGGCCGCCTACAATTCAAAACGTAAAACAGAAACACTTTGTCCGGTGTGCTACACTCCTAAAAAATTTGTACGTAAGCGCAAAGGCGACCCTGCGGGAGCTGTCGTGGTGGAAAAGGAGAACGTGATAATGGTTGAGCCAAAATTATGATGGATACAGGCTCCCTGATACTGGATGCTAACAGCCAGTATCAAGGATCAAGCATTCAGGTTAACTTACCACGTGTACCTTAATCATGTTTGAACGGCCACGTTCCTGAATAGGCATGCTGGCCAGGATGATGAAAATGTCACCACTCTTAACATGTCCATCTCGCTTTAGAATTTTTTCAACATCAGCGATCGTCTCATCTGTTGAAGCGGCCTTATCATAATGATAGGCTTTCGTTGCCCAAACGAGATTCATTGTATTGAGAATTGCATCATTGCTGGTGAATGCAAAAATATTTGCATTGGGCCTGTGTGAAGAAGCTTTGTAGGCCGCATACCCCATCTGTGTCATCCCCACAATGGCTTTTGCATTTACATCCTTCGCTAGCTTACACGCTGTAAGAATTAAACTATCGTTAAAATAGTTACTCGACTTAGGGTCAACTTCGCGGAAGCGATAGAAAATATTCCCTTGCTTTTCAACGGATCCAATTGTGCGTACCATACTGCGGATAACTTCAATAGGATATTTTCCGGCTGCAGTCTCTGCAGAAAGCATCAAAGCATCAGCTCCATCCATTACAGCGTTTGCTACGTCATTAGTCTCTGCCCGTGTTGGTCGCGGGTTCTCGATCATGCTCTCCATCATTTGAGTGGCAACTATTACAGGCTTGGAGGCTTTGTTACACTTTTCAACCAACATTTTCTGCACCATGGGCACTTCTTCCATCCAGATTTCAACTCCGAGGTCACCCCGCGCTACCATCACTGCATCGGTAGCTTCGATAATGGCATCAATATTTTCTAATGCTTCGGGCTTTTCAATTTTTGCTACAATCCGTGTGGTTGATTTATGGCGGTCAATTACTGCCCTCAGAATCTCAATGTCAGTTGACTTCCTTACGAAAGAAAGAGCCACCCAATCCACATTATTTTTTAATCCAAACTCTAAATCCTCGTAATCTTTGTCGGTAAGGGATGGAGCCGAAACCTTTGAGAAAGGAAGATTAATACCTTTTCTGGATTTCAATGGTCCACCATACACAATTGTACAAATCACTTCAATACCGCGTACTTCCTTTACTTTTAATTCAATCTTTCCATCATCGATCAGAATCATATCCCCGATTTTCACATCTTTTGGCAGGCCTTCGTAAGAGGTACTTACCAATTCCTGGTTTCCAAGAACCTCCTTCGTGGTGATGGTAATAGTATCTCCCGCTTTGATCTCAATACCAGGCTGCATTTCATT
Organism: Cyclobacteriaceae bacterium; assembly: GCA_035408225.1. GTDB lineage: Bacteria > Bacteroidota > Bacteroidia > Cytophagales > Cyclobacteriaceae > ELB16-189. The sequence goes on from DAOOCD010000047.1 coordinate 8,449, forward strand.
CACCCGGATTTTGGGGCCTTGCAAATCCTGCAAAAGGGCAATATGAGTGCCCAATTCTGCGTTTATTTCCCGTACGAAATTGATCACCTTAAGATGATCTTCGTGCTTTCCGTGCGAAAAATTGAGTCGAAAAACGTCAACGCCCTCTTTCACGAGGGCGCGGAGCATTTCTTTATTACTTGAAGCAGGGCCTACAGTGGCTACGATTTTAGTCTTGTTGTACGAGATACGTTCCATTGAATTGAGTTAGAAAATAAAGTTATCCTTCGATTTTAAAGCGTCCAAAGGTATGAAAGCGACCAATTCGATGGAAGGATTATTACGCAAGAGTTCCTGCAATCGATTGCTGCTCTGATGCTCCTCCCCTCGGGTAAGAATTATATAGTCATAATGTGGAAACTCCGGTACCAGAAGATTTTTAAACAAGTCTGCCTCATTGGGCTTATTGCGAAATAGTTTTAGGGTATTCACTTCATTCTCAAAAGAATAGTATGAATAAGAAGCTACTGTATTACTTTTTAAATGAATTACCAGATCTTTCTGCTTTACCAGCCTCGATGCAAGAGTCGCATTAATATCCCAGGCTAGTTTATAACCCTTCGCAGAAGAAATCACGCCTAATAACTCAAAATCAAAGCTATATTCGATTTCAAGTCTCTTTTTCTTCATTTTTGTGAATCTATAATTACCCGCTGGTCTCTAAAAAGTTTGACAATATTGCACCAAATCTCTTTATTTGCACAGATTTTTGAATACTCTAAACCTTATAAACATGTCTGAAATCGCACAAAAAGTAAAACAGATCATCATCGACAAACTTGGCGTGGAAGAATCTGAAGTTACACCGGAAGCAAGTTTTACCAATGACTTGGGCGCTGACTCTCTGGATACCGTAGAATTGATTATGGAATTCGAAAAGGAATTCAACATCTCTATCCCTGACGACCAGGCCGAAAACATCGCAACGGTAGGACAGGCGATTTCTTACCTCGAGGAGAACGTTAAGAAATAATCTGTAGTCAGTCTTTTGCTCCCCTACCGTATTGTATGACATTAAAGAGAGTAGTAGTTACAGGTGCAGGCGCGTTAACCCCGATCGGAAATAATCTTCACCAATACTGGGAAGGTTTGAAAGCCGGAAAAAGTGGCGCTGCCCCCATTACGAAATTTGACGCCACTCTCTTTAAAACCAGGTTTGCCTGCGAGGTCAAAGGCTTCAATTTTGAAGACTTCATGGACCGCAAAGAAGGCCGCAAAATGGATCCGTTCGCACAATATGCTATGGTGACGGCTGATGAAGCAATACTAGATTCCAACCTTCCGCTAGCTGAACTCGACCTCGATCGTATTGGGGTTATCTGGGGTTCTGGTATCGGAGGGTTGTTTACTTTCCAGGAGGAAATGAGGTCCTTTGCAAAAGGAGATGGAACTCCTCGCTTCAATCCTTTCTTCATTCCCAAAATGATTGCTGACCTAAGTGCAGGTCATATCTCTATTAAGTATGGTTTTCGCGGACCTAACTTTGTTACGGTATCAGCGTGTGCCTCCTCAACGAATGCGATTTATGATGCTTACACCTATATTAAATTAGGTAAAGCAGATGCGATCGTGACGGGCGGGTCCGAGGCTGCAGTCTGCATAGCGGGTGTGGGTGGGTTCAATGCTATGAAAGCATTGTCTGAAAGAAATGACTCTCCGGAAACAGCTTCCCGTCCGTATGACAAAGACCGCGATGGATTTGTTTTAGGTGAAGGAGCCGGTGCGCTTATTCTCGAAGAATATGAACACGCCAAAAAAAGAGGCGCAAAAATTTATGCCGAAATTTTAGGAGGAGGTCTTTCTGCAGATGCTTATCACATTACGGCTCCACATCCTGAGGGTGCCGGCATCACCAAAGTAATGCAAAATGCTCTGGACGAGGCTGGTATTAAACCTGAGGAGGTAGATTATATTAATACCCATGGAACTTCTACCCCGCTTGGAGACATCGGGGAAATTAAAGCCATCCAAAAAGTATTTGGAGAGCAAGCGTATAAAATGAATATAAGCTCGACCAAATCCATGACGGGTCACTTATTAGGTGCTGCTGGCGCCATTGAAGCATTGGCTTGCATTCTTGCTATCAAAGAGGGGATTGTTGCTCCTACTATCAATCACTTTACCGATGATGAGGAACTGGATCCTCGTCTGAATCTAACCTTTAACAAGGCTCAGAAAAAAGAAGTTAAAGTTGCCCTGAGCAATACGTTTGGCTTTGGCGGCCACAACGCATCGGTGATCTTTAAAAAGGCAGAGTAAGGCCCCGCGTTTGTGTGGAACTTACTTACTTTATCCAAATCAAATTCAAAAGAAGACAAGAAGTTAGTTACCGCTATAAAGACGATTGCTGGTTTCACGCCATCCAATCTCGCTCTTTATAAACTTGCCACCCTGCACAGCTCTCGGTCAAAAGAAAAAGATGGTTTTCGGGAGTCCAATGAGCGACTCGAATACCTGGGAGATGCGATATTAGGTGCCACTGTAGCTGATTATCTTTTCAAAAGATATCCTTTCAAAGACGAGGGATTTTTAACGGAGATCCGTTCACGAATTGTAAACCGCGAGTCTCTCAATCACCTTGCGCGAAAAGTAGGAGTAGCTGCTATTGTACAATTCGATCATAAAAACGCACAACTTCATCAGGTGATTTTAGGAAATGCCCTGGAGGCCTTGGTAGGCGCTATCTATCTTGATAAAGGATACCTACGCACGAAAAAATTTGTTATCGATAAACTCATTCAACCTTATTTTGATCTGGAAGTTGTTGTTAACTCAAATTCAAATCACAAAAGTAAGGTGATAGAATGGGCCCAGCGAAATGGAAAAGAGATTCGCTTTGAGGTGACGGATGTAAAAAAAGGGAGAAATAGCAAAGAATTTACGGCCCAGGTAATCATTGGTGATCAACCTTTTGGTCAAGGTTTTGGTTTTACTAAAAAGAAAGCCGAGCAAGATGCAGCCGAAAAGACTTGCCTGCTATTAAATATATAAACTCGTTCAACAATCTATATGAGTTCGTTACGCATAGGCGGGGCCACAGTTAATCAAACTCCTTTGGATTGGGACAACAATGTCAGCAACATTATATCCGCTATTGAGGACGCAAAAAAACAACAGATCCAGATACTCTGTTTCCCAGAACTTAGTCTGACCGGCTATGGTTGCGAAGACTTATTCTTGAGCGAGTGGCTGAGTGAAAAAGCATGGCTGCATCTCCAAAAAGTTATTCCCCATTGTGACACGATAACTGCTTGCGTAGGTTTACCCATTCGCATCAATGGAATAACTTACAATGGCATTTGTGTTATTCAAGATCAAAAAGTTATTGGCATCACCCTAAAACAAAACATGGCGCGCGATGGCGTGCATTACGAGCCCCGGTGGTTTGATGCCTGGCCTGCAGGAAAGACACAGGAGATTACAATTCAGGGGCAAGGTGTTCACGTGGGAGATTTGATTTATGAAGCTCATCGTATAAAATTTGGCTTTGAAATTTGTGAGGATGCCTGGCGTAAAGAAAAACGTCCAGGCTATCGGCTGGCACAACGTGGCGTAGACTTAATTATGAACCCCAGCGCAAGTCACTTTGCCATGGGTAAGAGCCAACTCCGTGAGCAAGAAGTGGTGATCGAAGGTTCTCAAAGATTTAACTGCGCTTACTTGTTTGTTAACCTGTTAGGGAACGAAGCAGGTCGTATGATTTATGATGGTGATATCATTTTCGGTCAACAAGGTAAACTTATAAAAATCAACGAGCGACTTTCTCTGAAACCCTACAATGTTCTTTGGTGCGATATTGACTTTGATGAACCGACATTAACGCCTATTCATCCAATTACCGACCACAAGGAACGCAATGAAGAATTTATCAAAGCCACCTCACTCGCCTTATTTGATTATTTAAGAAAGAGCAAAGCAAAAGGATATGTTTTGAGTTTGAGCGGTGGAGCCGACTCATCCCTTTGCGCAATATTGGTCGCTGAAATGGTACGAAGAGCTTCGCTCGAACTGGGCTGGGAAAAATTCTGTCAACAATTCAATTTGCCTGTTACTCAAAATACTAAAGAAGCGGTTGGATATCTCCTTATGTGTGCCTATCAAGGAACCAAGAATTCATCAGAAGCAACCTTGCTGGCAGCAAAAGAATTGGCGATGTCCATTGGAGCAAGATTCCATCACTGGAGTATCGATGAAGAAGTGAATTCTTACGAAGAAAAAATTGAAAAAGTATTAGGCCGTGAATTGACCTGGGACAAAGACGACATTGCAAGACAAAATATTCAAGCCCGAACTCGCTCACCCATTATCTGGATGCTGGCCAATATTAAACAGTCTGTTTTACTTACAACATCCAATCGCAGTGAAGGTGATGTCGGTTATACTACTATGGATGGTGACACCAGTGGCAGCCTGGCTCCCATTGCTGGCGTAGATAAGCCCTTCATTTTGCAATGGCTGAAATGGGCTGAAAAAGAGTTGGGCTATTCCGGACTTTCGTATGTAAACAACCTGACCCCAACTGCTGAACTCAGGCCCACGGACAGAGCCCAGACTGATGAAAAAGATCTGATGCCTTATACTGTTTTGGTTGAAATCGAAAAACTAGCAATCCGCGACCGGAAATCGCCTGTTGAGGTATATCAACTTTTGAAGGCCAAATCTTTAAATCCTGTCCTGGAGCCTTCTCAACTCAAGGAATACATTAAAAAGTTTTTCCGGCTCTGGTCCGCCAATCAGTGGAAACGTGAAAGGCTGGCTCCCTCCTTTCACCTGGATGATATAAACGTGGACCCTCGTAGCTGGTGCCGGTTTCCGATTTTATCGGGAAATTTTAAGCTTGAATTGGAAGAACTGGAGAGCTTGTAATATCATCTTGGGCATTTCGCTTTAGTCCTTATATTTGCCCATTAGGCCCGTGCTTAATACGGGAATTTGACTAATTCTTATATGATAAGCTATATTATTTGGAATGGAAGTCCGGAAATCTTCTCGATAAACTCGCTTGGCTTTGCGTTGCGTTGGTATGGATTGCTGTTTGCCTTAGGTTTTTTAATCAGCCAACAGGTTCTCTATTATATCTACCGCCAGGAGGACAAACCTGAAAAAGATGTTGACACACTCACTATCTACATGGTGCTTGCCACCATTCTGGGAGCGCGCCTTGGTCATGTTATCTTTTACCAGCCTGAGTTATTTATTACTGACCCACTTAGCATTCTATTGCCCTTTGAACTTTCCCCGTTCCGATTTACTGGTTTGCAAGGCTTGGCAAGTCACGGTGGAGCATTTGGAATTCTCTTCGCTCTATGGCTTTACAGTAGGAAAAAGAAGCCGGGTCAAAATTATATTCAGGTTCTTGACCGCATTGTAATCGTAGTAGCTCTTACCGGTGCGCTTATCCGCCTTGGTAACTTTTTCAACTCAGAGATTGTCGGTCTCCCTTCCAATAATCCTTTAAGCGTTGTCTTCATCAATCGGGTTACAGAAGGAATAAAGGACTACAAGGGCGACAATAACCCAACAGAGTTTATTAAAGTAGAAAAGGACAGAACGTTGCCCGAAGGATCCAATGGGCGTATGCCAATTAACATCTATGTGATTTTCAAAAAAGGAATCAGCCAAAGTGATGCAGTTTCTTTTGTTGAAGGAGACGTTAAACACTTCTTAACTTATTACAATGAATTTGTTGATGAGCCTGTAATGATTCCGCTGAACTATAAGATGGATGTTGACTCAAATGGCAACCTCGCTGCCAAAGTGAGTACATTTGGAATCGCCCGGCACCCTGCGCAATTGTACGAATCAATCTCCTGTGTTATCCTTTTTATCATTCTGTTTTTGATGTGGAAAAAAGACAAAGCAAACATACCACCCGGAAGAATCTTTGGAGTATTTATGATTGTACTCTGGAGTCTACGTTTCGCCTATGAATTCTTGAAAGAAAATCAGGTTTCTTTTGAGGATGAACTACCGTTGAACATGGGACAAATTTTGAGTATTCCGCTGGTTATTGTTGGGGTCTTTATTTTGATTTGGTCATTTCGCAACCAGAAACAAAATAATAGTAAAACTTGATTGAAATCGGATAAGAGAAGGTAACAACAAGCATGTGGGCATTGATTTTTGGTCTTATTATTTTTGCACAACCCGCATCAGCTGATACGGTATTAAGACCTCCTACAGATACGCTTGCAAACCGGCTAGTTACTGTTAACCGGGTAATCATTATCGGAAATAAAAAAACCCGGGAAAGAATCATTTCACGTGAACTTAGTCTTAAACCCGGGGATACCATAAGCATGCAGCGAATGGATCTTATACTTCAGAAAGATCAACAAAGGATTTATAATTTGAGATTGTTTAATACCGTTTCAGTTCGGTGGTTAGAAATTAATTCGGGCATGGCGGATCTCCTCATCGAAGTGAATGAGCGTTGGTATCTCTTTCCCACCCTGATTTTCGAGCTCTCTGATCGTAACTTTAATGAATGGTGGGAAAACTACAATCATGACATAAGTCGTATCAACTATGGATTGAGGTTAACTCAATTCAATTTCCGGGGTCGAAATGAGACCTTGCGATTTACAGCCCAATTTGGGTTTACCAGGCGTTTTGAGTTATCCTATCGCATCCCTTACATCGACCGAAATCAAAAGCATGGGCTTTCATTTAGTTTTACGTACAATGAACCAAAAAATTTAGCCTACCAAACCGTGGACCATCAACTTGAATTTCAAGAAGGAAGGGAAACTTTAAAAAAAGGCATGGGGTATGGAATAACCTATACTTTCAGAAAGTCATTTTATGAATCCCATTCGTTCAGTTTTGGATACGCAGACAATACAGTTTCCGATTCGATAGCTTTTTTAAATTCTAACTACTATAGTGAAGGGGGCAATAATCAAAAATATGCTGCAATAACCTACTCGTTTAACTCTGAACATCGTGATGTAATTGCTTACCCTCTAAAAGGATATCAGGTAACTGCTTTTATTCAACAAGCGGGCCTTGGATTTGGTGATGTAAACCAGTGGGAAACAAACTTAACTTACGCCAAGTATTGGGATTTGAAGAAAAATTACTACCTGTCCAATTTCTCTTCTGTTTACATCAGTACTCCAAATGAACAACCCTATTCCATGTTCAGTGCGTTGGGGTATCGCAGGCAATTGGTAAAGGGATATGAAGTTTACGTTATTGAAGGGCCCAAGTTTTTTCTCAATAAAACCACCTTCAGAAAAAAAATATTTTCCCGCACCTGGGATTTGAATGACATGCCTTTAGAACAATTCCGATATTTTCCACTCACCATCTACCTCAAGAGCTATGTAGATCTTGGCTATGTTGAAAACTATCCTTACTACGAAGCACGTGATTTAAACACCCGATTATCCGACAAACTATTGGCGGGTGCAGGTGCGGGTATAGATATCGTTACGGCCTATGATGCAGTGCTGCGATTTGAATACACCTTAACACGCGAAAAGACCCAAGGATTCTTCTTCCACATGAAGAAGGAGTTTTAGTAGCGCTTGTAAACTTTCTTTTTGCCTTTCACGAACTGAAACCAAACACCTATCGGCTTCCCTTCAACATACTGGCCAACAAACTCCAATTCACCTTCCTGCGTATAAAATTTCCATTCACCCTCTTCCAGTCCATTTTTATAAAAACCTTCCTGGATCTGAACACCATGATCATTGAACACAACAGTTGGACCATTCGGTAAACCCTTCAGGTAATTTACAACACGCTCCACTTTTCCGTTTTCGAAAAAATGAACCCAGGTGCCGATGTATTCACTGTTTTGATACTTTCCCTTCCTATGCAATGCACCGCTGGGATGATAATACCATGCAGAATCCGAGAGAGTTCCAGAAATCCAGTTTTCTTTGCCTTGCAACGTTTCAGTGGGATAGAAATAGTATACCTCCCCATTTAATCTCCCCTTAGCATAATTTTCAATGGCATTCTTTTTTCCTGTTGGATAGAAATATTTCCATTCGCCTTCCTTTTGGTCAGCATTTAGGTACCCCATTGCCCGAAGTTCACCAGTTGCGTAGTATTCCTTTTTCTCCTGGGCCGGAGCATTAAAGCTCAAATTCAACAGCCCCACCGCTAAACAACTTTGAAACAAATATTTTATCTTAGATATACAAACCATTAACCAGTGAAGCGATTTATCAATTTTGTGGTTCTATTGCTCATTGTAAATGTAGGAAATGCACAGAGCATATCCACGCAGATGGGAGCCCGGGCAGCCGGAATGGGCTATGCTTCCTCAGGCATTACGGATGATTGGAGTTTGCACAACAATGTGGGAGCTATCGGCTCACTAGATAAAATGAGTGCCGCAGCCGCGTATGAGGTAAGATCACAACTTCAAAACGCTAATCGCATGGCCTTTGCATTCAATGCCCCCATTCGGTGGGGTGTTACCTCTTTAGGTGCTTTTAGGTTTGGTGACGAGTTGTACAACGAACAAATTCTATCAGCCGGTTTTGGAAATAAATTTGGAATAGCTTCTCTTGGATTGAAAGCAAACTACATTCAATACCAGGCTAGCGGATTTGGAACACACTCAACCTTTAGCGTAGACTTTGGTGGATTGGCTCAACTTACAGATCAACTTTCTGTTGGGGCTTACATCACCAATCTCACTCAAGCCAAAATAAATACTGAATATGATTCGGAGCGATTACCCACCCGGCTAACAGCAGGACTCACCTTCAAACCAAAAGAAAATATTCTTATAGCAACAGAGCTAGATAAGGACATTAATTATGCAACAACCTGGCGAACCGGGTTTGAATATTCATTTAATGAAAAGTTTTTTATTCGCACTGGATTTAATCTCAATCCCGAGGCTGGTTTTTTTGGATTAGGTGTCCGGAAAAAAAGAATTCAGGCCGACTATTCAGTGCAATTCAATTCGGTAACAGGTGCAAGTCACCAGGCCACAGCCAGTTATTCGTTCCATCGAAATGAAAAGAAATGAGAGGGCCAGTTTGCATTTTTACTTTACTACTCGCTTCTACTCTGACTATTGCACAGGATTATCCCAGAAAAGATGTTAACCTGCAAAATCTGGTTGACGAAATTCTGGCTGTACAAAGTGAAGATTTGAATTATGAGGACTTATATGAAAATTTTGCACAGCTCCTATCGAACCCAGCCGATCTGAACCTGGTGACCCAGGAACAATTACAGGCACTCTTCTTTTTGAGTGAATCACAAATTCAATCAATTCTTACTTATCGCGATGAAGCGGGTCCCTTTGTATCGGTATATGAACTCCAAACTGTAAATGGAATTAATCGTGATACCTTCTTGAAGTTGGCTCCCTTTGTTACTGTAAATGACCTGTCAAAAGGATTTAATCAATCGCTCTGGAGGCGAATCCTGCAGGAAAATAATAACTACCTCGTCCTTCGGTACGACCGAACGCTTGAGGAGAAAAAAGGGTATCAGGAAAGCACACCTCCTGGAAGCAGGTATGCAGGTTCTCCGGATCGACTCTATTCCCGATTTCGCACAAGCCGGCCTGGAGACTTTAGCATAGGCATTACGATGGAAAAAGATGCAGGAGAAAAAAATAAATGGGATCCGTCCCGGCAGCAATATGGCGCAGACTTCCTGTCCTTTCATGCCCAGGTTCTTAATAAACGGAAAATCAAAAATCTAATTCTGGGAGATTACCAGGCACAATTCGGGCAAGGATTAATATTAGGCTCGGCTTTTGGCATTGGAAAAAGTGCAGAGGCTGTAACTACAATCAGGCGACCCAACATCGGTTTTATGCCTTATACATCATTGTACGAGGCCGGTTATTTTCGAGGAGCTGCCATGTCGCTATCACTTAACAAAAAAGTGACACTGCATGGAATGTTCTCATATCGTGGGCGGGACGGGAATATGAATGAGGACTCAACCACAGACAATACCTTAATTTCTTCAATCACTTACACCGGACTACACCGCACGGCCAGCGAAATAGTAAATCGAAATATCTTACAAGAGAAAAATATTGCAAGCGTAATTAATTACAAAAACAAGTCATTAGATGCTGGATTCATTCTTCATTATACAGAATTCAATTTCCCTATAGTTAAATCCCCTACTGTTTACAACCAATTCTATTTTCAAGGATCGCGAAACACCAACGGTGGAATATTCCTAAACTACACCTACAGAAATTTTGCTTTTTTTAGCGAAGTCGCTCACACCTTCAATCAGGGAGTCGCTCTCACGGCTGGTATTATCGGCAGCCTCACTGCTTCCCTGGATATATCGCTTCACTATCGAAAGTTCGATCGCAATTATCAAAGTTTCTACAGTAATGCATTAGCTGAAAGATCAACTCCCCAAAATGAAAGTGGCATTTATTGGGGTTGGAAATACGTGGTGAACAGAAAATACTCCTTCTCTGGTTATTTCGATCTGTTTAAGTTTCCGTGGCTTCGTTATAGAAGTTATTCACCATCAGAAGGCAGTGAGTGGTTGTTGCGATTTAACTATAAACCCTCCAGAAATATATTATTATTTGTTCAGGCCACTCAGGAAAATAAAGTTCGAAATCACGCTACTGAAAGCAATGTCTACCTCACTGCCCCTGGCATAAAAAGGAATTATTGGATTAACCTGGATTATGTGGCTACACCAATCATATCATTCAAAACCCGTGCTCAGTTCAATACCTACGAGGTAGGCACAAGTACTACTCATGGTATGGTAGTGCTTCAGGATGTAACCTTGAGCTTTCGGAAATTTACATTCAGTGGCCGGTATGCACTTATCGACACTGACGATTACGACAACCGACTCTATGTGTATGAAAAAGATGTATGGTTAGCCTTTACATTTCCGGCTTATTACGGAGTTGGCATAAAAAACTATCTTTTATTTCAATATGCCGTCTCAAAAAAGATAGACGTGTGGCTCCGATGGGGTTATGAACGATATACTGATCGGGAAACCATTGGATCGGGAGGCGAAACAATTGCGGGAAATACCCAAAATGATCTTAGATTTCAGACGCGAATTCGCTTTTAACTTAAAAACATGCATGCCATAAAACTGGTTACCCCCACTGTATTCTTCCTTATTTGCCTCGGTTTCGCAATCTTTGTCTTTATTTTCTGGTACATTTTCAGGAAAAAATAACATCGACAGATTAGTTTAACTCTGGTTTAGTCTTTTCATCGCTAAGGCCGTAATTTTATCGAATTAGTCCAAGTGCTGTGATTAAAGCTTTGCAGCTTGTAAACCTAATTAACCCATCCATGAGAAAAATCAATTTTATCTTCGCCATCATACTGGTTTCCCTGGTTCTACTTTCAATAGCCTCCTTCACCTTTGCACAAACCACCAAAAAGACGCTGGAACTGCCTGAGTTTAAAAGTATTTATGTAAACTCTAACTATACCGTATATGTGAAACAGACCAACAAGCAGGAAGTTACTGTTGAGGCGTTGACTGAAATCTGGGAGTTAACCACTGTTAAGGTTGAGAATGGAGTTTTGATGGTCAATGTAGAGCGTAAGCCCGATAGTCCCAATAAAAGCATCTGGGCTAAAATTGACGACATCAAAGTAAAGCCAACTATGAAGCTGATGGTAAGTGTTAAGAACATTAATGAACTTCAGGTTAATGGAGGCGGTAAAATT
>DAOOCD010000048.1:0-5916 GCA_035408225.1 Cyclobacteriaceae bacterium
TCATACATTAATATATAGTATGCCCCTTCTCTGCCCAACTGGCGAATCAGGTCAGGCTGTCCGTAGGCGTGCCAACCGACCCACAACAACCCACTTCGGGCTTTCCATCCATTACGGAAAAGACAAATAATTTAGCATTATAAATTAAATACTAAATTATTTAGTATTATTGCCCTTGTGAACAGGAGTATAATACACATGGACTTAGATGCCTTTTTTGTGGCTGTAGAGCGCAAAAAAGAGCCTAAATTAAATGGATTACCACTTATTGTGGGGGGTAGCAGCCGCAGAGGTGTGGTGGCAGCCTGTAGTTATGAGGCCCGCAAGTTCGGAGTGCATTCGGCTATGCCCATGTACCTGGCCATGCAACTCTGTCCCGATGCGAAAGTGATCTCGGGCGATATGGAAGCCTACAGTCAAAACTCCCACCTCGTAACTGAAATCATTGCCGACAAAGCCCCGGCTTTTGAAAAATCCTCCATCGATGAATTTTATATCGATGCCACAGGCCTGGACCGGTTCTTTGGCACCTTTAAGTGGGCTATTGAGTTGCAGAAAAAAATCATGAAAGAAAGCGGGCTACCCATTTCGATGGCGTTGTCGGTAAACAAGCTGGTATCGAAAGTGGCTACGGCCGAGTTTAAACCCAGTGCCCAAAAACAAATTCCTGCCGGAACTGAAAAAGATTTTCTAGCCCCACTCGCCATCGATAAAATTCCGATGGTAGGAAAGCAGACCGCTTCTTTCCTGTACGATATGGGTGTGCGCACCGTGGCTACCCTTCGCGACATGCCCCAACAATTTTTAATCAGTGCGTTTGGTAAAAACGGCATCAGTCTTTGGAACAAAGCGCAGGGGATTGATGACTCGCCCGTGGTGTCTTACAGCGAGCAGAAATCTATTTCTACCGAATCTACTTTTGACCAGGACACGATTGATGTAAAGCGGCTAAAGTCCATTCTGATTGCTATGGTAGAAAAAGTAGCGTTTCAGTTGCGCGAGCAAAAGAAGCTGACCTCGTGTATCACCGTAAAAATCCGCTACTCCAACTTCGATACCGAAACCAAACAGATTCATATTTCCTACACGTCATCCGATCATGTTATTCTTCGTGTTGTTCAGGAGTTATTTGACAGACTCTATAATCGCAGGATGTTAATCCGATTGGTCGGGGTGCGATTAAGTAACCTGGTACACGGCAATCAACAGATCAGTTTGTTTGACGATACCGAGGAAGACATCAACCTCTACGAAGCGATGGATTTTATTAAACACAAACACGGGGTTGAAAAATTAATCCGCGCCACCACGTTGGATGTAAATAAACGCGTGCGCATGGAGATGAATATGTTTAAGGGAAAAATCACAAAAAATCTGATCAATTAATAATTTATGAATAGCATGGAAAAATTTTGCATTAACAGGTTCTTCTTTACTATAGCTCCTCCGCAACCAGTTCAGGATTTCATCTCAGATTTAAAAAAAATAGTGCGTACAGCCATTGGGCATGGATTTGAAGATGAATCTTCTCCAGCCTACATCGCGCTATTTAAATACAACCATAAAACAGAGCGTCTTTTATACGATACTGATTTACTTATTTCTGCCTTGCTGCCATTTGAGATCCATGTAAAGGGACTGGGCCTGTTTAAACACGGAGCTAATAAAACAATCTATCTGCAAACAGAATGCAAAACTCCCGTCCCGGATTTAGCAAACATCTTGGGCGGAGAAAGTATAACCCCTAACATAATTCTTGCAAGAAATCTAGATCATGATGATTTTACAAAGGCCTGGGAAAGTTTGCAAAACATTTCGTACAGTAATTACTTCCGGTGCAGCACTGTCACTGTTCTTAAGAAAGAACCCAATCGTTGGAATCGATATTTGGAATTGCCCTTGGATAAAAATCAATCCTATGACACCGATACCTCGGTCTGTGTCCTCACAGACCGAAATGATAACTAAAAATGATGACTCAAAACGAAATAAAATATGGCCTTCGTAATTCAAGATTAGTCTTGAATGAGGTCTATTTCTGGACAGATACCATCAAAGAATGGAATAGGCTTCTGGAAAAAGACTTATATAAAAATATAATCCGATACCTCGGTCTGTGTCCTCACAGACCGAAATGATAACTAAAAATGATGACTCAAAACGAAATAAAATATGGCCTTCGTAATTCAAGATTAGTCTTGAATGAGGTCTATTTCTGGACAGATACCATCAAAGAATGGAATAGGCTTCTGGAAAAAGATTTATATAAAAATATAATTATCGATTGTTGGCGCAATTTGGTCAGTCGCCATAAAATCCGAATTTATGGATTTGTAATCATGCCAAATCATCTGCATCTAATCTGGGAGATGTTGGAGAAAAATGGAAAAGAAATGCCTTATGCTAGTTTTAATAAGTTTACCAGTCATCAATTTTTAGAAAATCTTAGGGAAACACATAATCAAGACCTTGTAGGGTTTAAAGAATATGATAATGAAAGGAAACATCGGTTTTGGCAACGTGATCCGTTAGCTGTGGAAATGGATTCAAAAAATAAGGTGAGTCAAAAACTGGACTACATCCATCTTAACCCGCTGCAAGAACATTGGAATTTAGTGAACAAACCTGAAGATTATACATGGTCTTCGGCAAAATTCTATGAATTGGGAGTTGATGACTTTAAAATAATTACAGATTACAGAGAACGATTTTAAGATTCCGGTCTGTGAGGACACAGACCGGGGATTGAGGACATAGATCAGAAATTATCACAACCTCGGTCTGTGTCCTCACAGATCGAAATGATTAACTCATTTTTAAATTTAATAACAGGCACATTGGTTCATGTATCTCAACTGTCACACTGGTTTAAGTTTCAAATACGGCACCCTGCCTGTAAAAACTCTTTTTGAAGAAGCCAGACGTTGTGGCATTCACAAACTCGCTCTCACTGAAATCAACAACGTAGCCTCGTATCTGGATCTGTTGCGTATCTGCGATGAAAACAAAACCCGGGAAGGCGGGCTTACCAAATACGGAAAGCAATCCCACGACCTCGATATTACAATAGGAGTAGAATTCAGAAATGAAAATGATTTTTTGTTCATCGCGCTTGCCCGAAACAATCGCGGGTTTGAAGCCATCAACCGATTTTTATCCCGTCATAACCGGGAAGAAAAACAATTTCCGACACGGGCACCTGAATTGGATCAGACATTTATCATCTATCCGTATGGTAAAATCGAGCCAGATCAATTAAAAGCATACGAATACATTGGTGTAGGCAAACACGATCTTGTATCGTTTGCCATCCATCCACAACGCGAAGAATACAACTATAAATTCGTACTGCTCCATCCGGTTACATTTCTGCCTCCGGAAAAAAATGCAAAAGGAAAATTAGTATACCGAGACTATAACGCACATCGCCTGCTGCGTTGCATTGCCCAGAATACTCTACTAAGCAAACTTCCCGAACACCACCAGGCACGTAAGGAAGAATTTATGATGCCTGAAGAAGAATTGAAAAAACATTTCGAGCAATTCTCCGAACTGATTAGTAATGCAAACTCGTTACTTAATCAATGCACTATAGAATGTAAACTGGGTGAAGACAAAAACAAAAAGTTTTTTACTTCAGGGCCGGTAGAAGACACGAAGTACCTGCGGTCTATTACGGCCCGTGGATATGTGAAACGCTATGGACACGATAAAACCATTTGGGAATCGCATATTGAAAAGGAACTTCGCATCATTGCAATAAAAGGTTTCACTGCATATTACCTGATCGCTTACGATCTGATCCGTTTTGCGAAAAAAAATAATTATGATTTCGTAGGCCGCGGCAGTGGCGCCAACAGCACAGTAGCCTATTGTCTCGGTATCACCAATGTGGACCCCATCGAATTGGATTTATACTTCGAACGATTTTTAAATGAAGAGCGCGTATCTCCACCCGATTTTGATATCGATTTTTCATGGGACAACCGAGATGCGATTTATGAATACATTTTTACTAAGTACGGTTACGATCATGTTTGCCTGTTGGGCACCCACGTTACTTATCAGGGTAAATCAATCATCCGCGAACTCGGAAAAGTTTTTGGATTACCGAAAGACGAGATTGATGCACTGGTTGATAATCGAAAGGAAAAAATCGAGCGGGATCATATTGCCCGGAAAGTGATGGGATATGCTCAATATATAGTAAGTAAAGAATTACCTGCCAACATTTCCATTCATGCAGGGGGTGTACTCATCACCGAGAAACCTATCTATGCCTACACAGCCACCGAATTTCCGCCCAAGAGTTTACCCGTATCACAATTTGAAATGCATGCAGCCGAAGATTTCGGTATTTATAAATTTGATATTCTCAGCCAACGCGGCCTCGGTCACATCAAAGAAACTGTAAAGCATGTGAAACGAAACAAAGGAATTGATATCGATGTGTATCAATTCAAAAAGTTCAAAGAAGATGAAAAAATAAAAGACCTCATGCGTCATAGCAAAGCAATGGGTTGTTTTTATGTGGAGTCGCCCGCCATGCGCATGTTACTTGGAAAATTGCGTTGTGAAGATTATCTGACCTTGGTAGCAGCCAGCTCCATCATTCGCCCGGGTGTGGCCAGTTCGGGTATGATGAAGGAATATATTCAGCGATTTCATACAAAGAGAAATGGAGGAACGTATGAATCAATTCACCCTATCATGGATGAACTGATGGCTGAAACCTATGGTGTAATGGTGTATCAGGAAGATGTGATTCGCGTAGCTCATTACTTTGCAGGACTTTCTTTAACGGAAGCTGATGTGTTACGCAGAGGCATGTCGGGCAAGTATCGCTCGCGCGAAGAATTTCAACGGGTGAAAGATCGGTTCTTTGAAGGTTGCCAACAAAGAAAATATGATCCTAACGTTACTAACCGGGTTTGGTTTGAAATCGAAAGCTTTGCCGGCTATTCCTTTGCTAAAGGCCACTCAGCCAGCTATGCGGTGGAAAGTTATCAAAGTCTATTTCTGAAAGCACACTATCCATTGGAGTTTATGGTAGGCGTAATCAATAACTTTGGGGGCTTTTACCGCACTGAGTTTTACTTTCACGAAGCCCGCATGAATGGCGCACAGATTGAAGCACCCTGCGTAAACAACAGTGAGTACCTCACCACCATTCAAGGCAATCAGATTTACATCGGATTCATTCATCTGAAAAGTTTGGAAACAAAAATTGGTCAACATATCGCAAACGAACGAAAACAAAAGGGTTCTTATAAAAGCCTCGATAATTTTTTAAGACGTACGCCAGGTATTGGCCTGGAGCAACTCCGCATTCTTATCCGACTTGGCTCATTCCGCTTTACAGGAAAAACCAAGCAACAACTTTTGTGGGAGTCTATGCTTTACTTCAGTCAGGTAAAAGCAAAGCCGACAACTACAGTTGATCTGTTTGATACAGAGCCAAAGGAATATCCATTGCCTGAATTGAAGCGCAACGTATTAGAGGATGCCTTCGATGAAATTGAATTGCTGGGCTTTCCGCTTTGCAATCCGTTTGATCTGTTGGCCACACAAGATTATGGTGACACGTTAGCAAATGAGCTTTCTCAAAAGAAAGGAAAACAAGTACACATAGTGGGCTATATCGTTACCACCAAAGATGCGTTCACCATGAAAAATCACGAGCACATGGCGTTTGGTACCTTCTATGACGTGAAGGGCGAAGTTTTTGATACCGTTCATTTTCCGGATTCAGCCCGCAAGTTTCCGTTTCGCGGTCGTGGTTTTTATGAAATGAAGGGAAAAGTAACCGAAGACTTTGGTGTCTACGCCATTGATGTACACTGGATGAACAAACTACCGATGGTTAGCAAGCGCGCGGATCAGGCTTTTGCCGAAGTGATGGCAGCAACTCCGCAT
>DAOOCD010000048.1:6016-19478 GCA_035408225.1 Cyclobacteriaceae bacterium
ATGCGTCAGCAACTACTCAGTGAAGGGGCCAGCGAACTCAGCTACGAAATACGAGAGATTGTAAAGAAGGCTGAACAAATAAAAAATCTTGGGAAAGACATTTATTGGGAAAACATTGGTGACCCTATCCAGAAGAACCATAAACTTCCGGATTGGATTAAACAGATCATTGCCGATCTGGCTTTACAGAATGAATCCTACAGTTATTGCCCAAGCAAAGGCATATTAGAAACAAGAAAATTTCTCGCGCAACAAACCAATCAGTTGGGTGGGGCACAAATCACTCCCGATGATATTTGTTTTTTCAACGGCCTTGGGGACGCGATTGCCAAAGTCTATCAATACATCACGCCAACAGCGCGCGTGATCGGACCTTCGCCTGCTTACTCAACACACTCCAGTGCTGAAGCGGCCCATGCCAGTAATGAACCCCTTACCTATAAGCTAGATCCGAATAATAAATGGTATCCTGATCTGGATGATCTGTACAATAAAGTGAAGTACAACCCAAATGTGGTAGGCATCCTCATCATCAACCCAGATAACCCTACCGGCATGGTTTATCCGTTGGAGACATTGAAGCGAATTGTTGAAATCGCAAAAGAGTTTAAACTGTTTTTGATTTGCGATGAAATTTATATCAACATCACCTATAATGGAGCTCGTGCTTATTCATTAGCAGAAGTGATCGATGATGTTCCGGGTATCGCGATGAAAGGAATCTCCAAAGAACTTCCCTGGCCAGGCGCCCGCTGTGGATGGATGGAATATTATAACCGCGATAAAGATTCTGATTTCAATAGATTTTGTCAGGCCCTGGATAACGCCAAGATGATTGAGGTGTGCTCTACGAAACTTCCTCAACTGGCGATTCCAAAAATTTTAGGTGACCCACGATTCAAATTATATCGCGAAGAAACCAATCGCAATATTGGCAAGCGAAGTAAAATCATTGCTGATATTCTTCACACGGTTCCGCAATTAACATTTAATGAAACGTTTGGGGCTTTTTATAACACCATTATTTTTCGGGAAGGCACTTTAAGGAATGGTCAAAAACTTAAGATCAGTGATGATCGCATCGGCAAGTTGGTAGAGGGTTGGGTCGATCAGGATATTCCAGATGATAAACGATTTGTATATTACCTTCTTGGTGCCAAGGGTGTATGCGTTGTCCCCATTTCTTCTTTCTGCTCGGAGTTGCAGGGATTTCGCGTAACACTATTGGAGGAAAACGAAGACATCCTGATCAAAACATTCACATCAATCCGGGATGGTATTGCAGAATATCTTGCTTCCAGTTAAGCACTTACCTAACATTCGTTAAAGAATATTTTGAAACTTTTTTCCGTGGTTTCGTTGAATGTCATTACAAAATTCTCCAAACTTGTAGCCAAGCACAAGATTATATAGCATGAACCGAGTAGAGTTATCCGTAATCAATAGCAAGCTGATCAATCCAATCAGTGTGCTTGTGCTAATTAACGTCATTCTTCTCCGAAAACCGGGGCTGTGACGATATTGTTTAAACGATTTGTCAACCGCCCCGAGAAATTGGGGCGGTTTTATTTTATAGTAGCTACAACAAACTAACGATTGTTCTAAAATAGTATGTATTACACTGAAAACACAACTCTCTTTCTTAACGGAAAATTTGTTAAGGCAAAGGATGCAACTACCGATTTGTTTAGTCAAACTATGCATTATGGATATGGAACGTTTGAGGGCATCCGTGCTTATCAAACTGTTCATGGTGTAAAAATTTTTAAAGCTCATGAGCACTTTGAAAGACTTGGAAGAAGTTGTGCGCTTGTTGGAATACCTTTCGACTACTCGGCAGAAGAACTGACACAGATTTCTTACCAAGTTTTGGAAAGGAATAATCTGAAGGACGCATATTTAAGACCTCTTGTTTATTGTGGTCCTAACATGTCTTTGACAGCCCCTAAAGAATCTTCATTGATGATCGCAGCCTGGGAATGGGGTAAATATCTTGGGGACCAACTTGTTCGCGTTTGTATTTCTTCTTACCAAAGGCCTAATCCAAAATCCGTAAAGGTTGAAGCTAAAGTGTGTGGTCATTATGTAAACTCCATCATAGCGACTACCGAAGCGAAACAACGTGGCTTTGATGAAGCCTTGATGTTAGATATGAATGGCTTTGTGGCGGAAGGGCCTGGAGCCAATTTCTTTTTTGAGAAGGATGGAGTTCTTTATACGCCTCCGCTTGGGAATATCTTGCCAGGTATCACCCGGCAAACAGTTTTAGAAATCTGCAAAGAGATGGACATGCCTGTGGAAGAAAAATATTTCCGTCCGGAGGAATTATTTGAAGCCGATAGTGCCTTCTTCTGTGGCACCGCTGCCGAAGTAATTGGGATCGAATCGATCGAAGGACAAACTTTCAGCAAGCCTTGGAAAAGTTCAATGGGTGCTGTGGTTCAGGAAGCCTACAAGTGTATTGTGTTGGATAAGAGTTATTCGTATGTAATTGTTTAAATCAGTAACTGGCTTCTGGTTACTCGTAGCTCGCAAAACCAGTACCCAGAGACCAGCAACCTGCAACTAGAATGGAGATAAATAAATATAGCAGAACCATCACCCAGGACCCAACACTCCCTGCCTCGCAGGCGATGTTGTATGGAATTGGTTTAACTGAACATGATCTTAAAAAAGCGCAGGTAGGAATTGTGAGCACGGGCTTCGATGGAAATACTTGCAACATGCATTTGAATGCATTGGCCGGAGAAGTGAAGCAAGCCGTTTGGGATCAGGAATTAGTGGGACTAATTTTTCATACCATAGGCGTAAGCGATGGTATCAGCAATGGTACCGATGGTATGCGCTACTCGCTGGTAAGTCGTGAGGTAATTGCTGATTCTATAGAGACTGTATGTGGCGCCCAATATTATGATGGATTGATAGCTGTAGTTGGCTGCGACAAAAATATGCCCGGCTCAGTGATGGCCATGGGAAGATTAAATCGTCCGGCTATTATGGTGTATGGCGGAACGATTGCCGGAGGACATTATAAAGGAAGAGAACTGAATATTGTCTCTGCATTTGAAGCGCTGGGAGAAAAAATTCAAAACAAACTTTCAGAAGAAGATTTTAAAGGCATCATTCAAAACTCATGCCCAGGTGCCGGTGCCTGCGGGGGTATGTACACAGCCAACACGATGGCCTCGGCCATTGAAGCGCTCGGGATGTCGTTACCCTATTCCTCTTCCAATCCAGCATTAAGCAAAGAAAAGTCTGCTGAGTGTGCAGAAGCGGGAAAAGCAATCAGATTATTGTTGGAAAAAGATTTGAAGCCTCGTGACATCATGACCTTCAAAGCATTTGAAAACGCGATCACCATCGTGATGATCCTTGGCGGATCAACTAATGCAGTTTTGCATTTGATTGCAATGGCAAAAAGCGTTGGTATAAAAATCACACAGGAAGATTTTCAGAGAATCTCCGACAAAACTCCGCTTATCGCTGATTTAAAACCAAGTGGAAAGTATTTGATGGAAGCGCTTCACAAAATAGGTGGAGTTCCCTCAGTGATGAAATATCTGTTAAAGAAAGGATTCCTGCATGGCGATTGCATTACGGTTACCGGAAAAACAATTGCTGAAAACGTAGCAGACGCAAAAGATCTTGATTTCGAAAAACAGGATATTATTGTTCCTATTGAAAAGCCAATCAAGAAAACCGGTCACTTGCAAATTCTTTATGGCAATCTTGCCGAGAAAGGTTCTGTTGCTAAAATTACCGGCAAAGAGGGCGAACGATTTAAGGGTACTGCCCGCGTATTCAATGGTGAGTTTGAAGTCGTGGATGGAATCAGATCCGGAAAAATAAAAGAAGGCGATGTGGTGGTGATACGCAATGTTGGACCTAAAGGTGCCCCCGGTATGCCGGAGATGCTTAAGCCAACCAGCTTGATAATGGGATCTGGTCTTGGTAAAAGTGTTGCTCTTATTACTGATGGAAGATTCAGTGGTGGTTCACACGGTTTTGTAATTGGTCATATTACTCCTGAAGCTTCGGAAGGTGGATTATTAGGCCTGGTGGAAGATGGCGACTGGATTGAAATTGATATTAGGAAACACCAGATCAATTTGCTGGTGGACGAAAAAACGATAGCGATCAGAAGATCTCATTACAAGGCACCGGTATCGCGCGCTAAAAATGGTGTCTTATTTAAATATGCTCAACAAGTAAAAACAGCAGCTGATGGATGCGTTACTGACGAAGTCTGAAGAAAAGATAACCCCTGCTACTAAGCAAAAAATTACCGGATCGGAAGCATTGTTGCGTTGCCTGGTAGAAGAAAAGGTACAGCATATTTTTGGCTATCCCGGAGGTGCGATTATGCCTATATATGACGCATTGTATTCCTATGCCGATAAGCTCACACATTTATTGGTGCGCCATGAGCAAGGAGCTATTCATGCGGCACAAGGTTATGCCCGGGTTTCCGGAAAAACAGGGGTTGTGTTTGCTACTTCGGGGCCCGGAGCTACGAATTTGGTTACTGGACTGGCTGATGCATTGATTGATTCTACTCCGGTGGTTTGTATAACCGGTCAGGTATTTGCTCACCTATTGGGTACAGATGCATTTCAGGAAATAGATGTTATAAACACCACTCTTCCGGTTACTAAATGGAATATTCAAGTTACAGAAGCAAAAGATATTGCACCTGCCATTGCAAAAGCCTTTTACATAGCTGCCAGCGGAAGACCCGGACCCGTATTGGTAGACATTACCAAGAACGCACAAAACGAATTGATTGAAGAATTCGAATATCAACCCTGTAAGGCTGTTCGCACGTATAAACCAAAACCTGGTTTACAAAGTGAGCAAATTATAGAAGCAGCGACTCTTATCAACAACGCAAAGCGGCCATACATTTTGGCTGGCCAAGGTATTTTATTATCAGGTGCCACTAAAGAACTGATTGCCTTTTCGGAAAAAACAGGTATCCCGGTAGCGAGCACATTACTTGGACTGGGAGCTTTTCCAACAAATCATCCCAATTACGTTGGATACTTAGGAATGCATGGCAATTATGGACCTAATATCAATACCAATCAGTGCGATGTGCTGATAGCCGTAGGTATGCGCTTTGACGACCGAGTAACTGGCAATGTAAGTAAGTATGCAAATCAGGCCCGGGTAATTCATATTGAAATTGACAAAGCAGAAATAAATAAAATTATAAAAGCAGAAGTTGCAGTACATGCCGATGCAAAAGAAGCCTTAACGGAGTTGGTGAAGCACTGCAAACCAAATCGGTTTACCGAATGGATTAATTCCTTTAAGGCGCTGAATCAGGAAGAGTTTGAAAAAGTAGTAGAGAAGGAAATAAAGAACACCAATAGCCTGAAGATGGCAGAAGTAGTACACATGCTATCGGAATTAACAAATGGCGAAGCTGTAGTGGTAACCGATGTTGGGCAACACCAGATGGTGACTTCCCGATATTACAAATACAAAAATCCGCGCACAAACATAACTTCAGGAGGTGCAGGCACCATGGGTTTTGCGTTACCGGCAGCCATGGGTGCTAAGGTGGCTTCACCAAATCAGCAGGTAATTGCCATCATTGGTGATGGCGGTTATCAAATGACCATCCAGGAATTAGGCACCATTATGCAATACAAAATTCCAGTAAAAATTCTGGTGCTGAACAATAACTTTCTGGGTATGGTGCGACAATGGCAACAACTATTTCACGGAAAGCGCTATTCATTTACAGAAATGGATAATCCCGATTTTGTAAAAATAGCAGAGGCCTATAAAATACAAGCCGATAAAGTAACGGAGCAAGTCAATTTGGAGAGTGCGTTAAAGAGAATGCTTGAATCACCTTCATCTTATTTCTTAGAAGTGGTGGTTGAGAAAGAAGACAATGTATTTCCCATGGTTCCTGCCGGAGCCGGGGTAGCCGAAATAATTCTGGAAATTCCTAAAGCCAACTAAACACATGAAACAAGATTTCACTTTAGAAATTGCCTCAGATAATAATTTCTCAATCCTGAACCGGATTGTAAATGTTTTAAACCGTAGACGTGTGCGCATCAAAAAACTGATTGCCCACGAAAACGAAGATGATTTTCGAAAGGGAGGAGCTGTACTCTTGTTGCATACTACTCCCGACTTAATGGAAAAAGTAAAACATCAGTTAGAAAAACTGATTGAAGTAGAATACGCCAAGTATACTAACGGAAGCGAACAATATCTTGAACTCAGCGAAAAAATAGTAGACATAGATTAATCTAAACTAACAACGAATAAACTAACAACTAACTAACATGGCAAAAATCAATTTTGGAGGTGTATGGGAAGAAGTGGTAACCCGCGAAGAATTCCCAATGGAAAAAGCACTCAATCTTTTAAAGGATGAAACCATTGCAATTATTGGATATGGTGTACAAGGACCTGCCCAGGCGCTAAACCTGCGCGACAACGGATTTAATGTAATCGTTGGCCAACGTAAGGGTTCAAAAACCTGGGACAAAGCGGTTGAACACGGCTGGATTCCTGGCAAGACTTTATTTGAAATAGAAGAAGCCGCCAAGCGCGGCACCATTCTGGAATTTCTCCTTTCCGATGCGGGTCAGATCGCTTTATGGCCAACCATTAAACCCTTCCTTACCAAAGGAAAGACTTTATATTTCTCCCACGGATTTGGGATCACTTTCAAAGAACAAACCGGAATTATTCCACCTGCCGATATCGATGTAGTATTAGCTGCACCAAAGGGTTCCGGAACTTCTGTACGCAGATTGTTCCTTCAGGGAAAAGGAATCAACTCAAGCTACGCAGTGTTTCAGGATGCCACCGGTAACGCAACTCAAAAAGCAATTGCATTAGGTATTGGGGTTGGCTCGGGCTATCTATTCCAAACTGATTTCAAAAAAGAAGTTTACTCTGACCTCACTGGTGAACGCGGTACGTTGATGGGTGCCATCGCTGGAATTTTCGAAGCACAGTATGAAGTGTTGCGTTCAAAAGGACACACTCCTTCCGAAGCATTTAACGAAACCGTAGAGGAGCTTACACAAAGTTTAATGCCATTGGTAGCCGAAAATGGAATGGATTGGATGTATGCTAACTGTTCAACTACTGCGCAACGTGGTGCATTAGACTGGAAAAAGAAATTTAAAGCAGCAACTCTGCCAGTGTTTAAAGAATTGTACGAAAGTGTTGCTACTGGCGCAGAAGCAAAACGTACCATCGATACCTGCAGCAAGCCTGATTATCGTGAAAAACTTGCTGAAGAACTCAAAGAAGTTCGTGAAAGCGAATTGTGGCAAGCGGGCGCAGCTGTTAGAAAACTCAGACCCGAAAAGGCAAGTGTAGAGGCTAGCATGATAAACTAGTTGGCAAAAAACAATTGACAAGAGGCAAAATGACTTGTCAACTGCCTTTTGTCAATTGTCAACTTCAAAGAAGATGAATACATCCGTTAACATACACTCACTTGATATAAATTCAGCCTACGAAGTCCTGAAATCCGTAGTGTTGAAGACTCCATTGCAGTTTCATCGCAAGCTTTCTGAAAAGTTTGGAGCAGAAATCTATCTGAAGCGTGAGGATCTTCAAGTGGTGCGGTCGTATAAAATCAGGGGAGCCTATAATCTAATCCAAAGCTTACCGGAAGAATCGCGTAAACAAGGGGTTGTGTGTGCCAGTGCTGGCAATCATGCCCAAGGCGTTGCGTTCTCTTGCAAACTTTTGAATATTAAAGGCGTGATTTACATGCCTGCCATCACACCCAAACAGAAAATCAATCAGGTGAAAATGTTTGGCGGAAATAACATCGAGATTGTATTAGTTGGAGATACGTTTGATGAATGCCAGGCACATGCATTGGAATACACAGCAGAAAATAACATGGTCTTTATTCCGCCCTTCGATCACATCAAAGTGATGGAAGGCCAGGGAACTGTAGCTAAAGAAATTCTGGAAGATCAATCAAACATTGATTTTGTCTTTGTACCTATTGGGGGTGGCGGTCTTTGCGCTGGTACGGGTAGTTATTTTCAAACTTACTCACCACAAACGAAAATTATTGGTGCTGAACCCACAGGCGCTCCATCAATGAAAGAAGCACTCAAAGCCGGCAAGCCTGTAGTACTTGATGCCATTCAACGATTTGTAGACGGTGCCTCTGTAAAGAAAGTGGGCGATCAAACATTTGCGATCTGCAAAGATGTTATTGCCGATATGCTTTTAGTCCCGGAAGGCAAGGTTAGTTCCACCATTCTTCAATTGTATAATGAAGATGCCATTGTTGCTGAACCAGCGGGGGCTTTATCCATTGCCGCACTCGATCAATATGCTCATAAACTAAAAGGAAAGAAAGTTGTCTGCATCGTAAGCGGAGGAAACAACGATATTGACCGCATGCAGGAGATCAAAGAACGATCTTTATTGTATGAAGGATTAAAACATTACTTCATTGTTCGATTTGCCCAACGCCCAGGAGCGCTCAAAGAATTTGTCAATTATATTCTAGGTCCTAACGATGACATCGTGCGTTTTGAATTTATCCAAAAGCACAACAAAGAATCTGGCCCGGCTTTGATTGGTATTGAAGTAAAATCAAGAGAAGATTTTGCTTTGCTGATTGAGCGCATGGATAATCACAAACTCAACTATACGCTCGTTAATCAGAACGAGAATTTATTTGAGTATTTAGTGTAATCCTTTCATTAAATTTTTCTGAAATTAATCTCACCGGTTGTATCACAACCGTTTGAAATCTATTGTCTCGAACTGATTCTAACTATTTGAATTCAATCCGTATCTTGTGTCAGTAAAACTAAACTTATGGCTCAAGGATTACTGATTGATATGGACGGTGTGGTGTATGGTGGCGACACAATGATTCCTGGTGCTGATGGATTTATCTCCCGCCTGTTGAAAGAGAACATTCCATTTATGTTCATGACTAATAATAGTCAACGTACACGACTGGATGCCGTGCGTAAACTTTCCAAACTTGGAATTAAAGTAACAGAAAACCATGTGTACACCAGTGCCATGGCAACGGGGAAATTTCTGGCAAGTCAGATTCCCAACGGTACTGCGTATGTTTTAGGCGAAGGTGGGCTGCTTTCAAGTCTCCATGAAAATGGAATCTCGTTGGTAAACACCGATCCTGATTTTGTTGTGCTCGGAGAAGGAAGAAATTTTACTCTTGAAATGGTGCAACGTGCTGTGGATATGATTCTGGCTGGAGCAAAGTTTGTTACCACCAATCGCGATCCATCGCCAAAGAAAAAAGGCTGGGACAACTTAGGGATTGCATCTACCACTGCAATGATTGAAGAAGCTACCGGGATAAAAGGATTTGTGGTTGGAAAGCCCGGACCTGTCATGATGCGTTCAGCGCGCAAAGCGTTGGGACTTGAAACAGCAGAGACGACAGTGATTGGTGACACAATGGATACTGACATTCGCGGAGGGGTTCAAATGGGTTATAAAACCATCCTCGTGTTAAGTGGTATCACCAAAAAAGAAGAGTTGATTCGATATGCATATAAGCCTGATATGGTAGTGGATTCAGTAAATGAAATCAAGCTGCCATTACCGTGGTGGAATCTTTAATAGCCACCAAACACTTGTAAGCTATGTACTATTTTCTTTAAAATTGATTTGAGTAATCGCTACGGATTTTACATCTTCGTGTTGTTATTTGCGAATCAAAATGATTACCCAATAACCTAACCTAAACCAATACTAACTGCCTCGACTTTGTCGGGGCAGTTTCGTTTTAAAGTGTTTTGAACAAACTAACGATTGTTGTGAGCGAGAAAAAACCAAAAACAATTTTTGAAAAAATCTGGGACAGTCACGTAGTAAAACATGCTGCTGGTTATCCTGATGCTTTATTTATCGACCGTCATTTTATTCACGAAGTAACTTCCCCGCAGGCTTTCGATGGTTTGAAGAAACGAGGACTTCAGGTATTTAATACAAAGCGAACTACAGCTACAGCTGATCATAACGTACCTACAAAAGATCAACATCTTCCTATCAAGGAAGCTTTATCACGACACCAGGTCGAAACACTTCGTAAAAACTGCAAAGAGTTCGGTGTTGAGTTGTATGATCTTGGGCACCCTTTCCAGGGAATTGTTCATATCATTGGGCCAGAGCTAGGTTTAACTTTACCTGGTATGACCATCGTGTGTGGCGATAGTCACACGTCTACACACGGAGCATTTGGCAATATTGCTTTTGGTATCGGTACATCTGAAGTGGAGCAGGTGTTGGCTACTCAATGCATCTTACAATACAAACCCAAAACCATGAAGATTGAAATCAGTGGTAAGTTGGGTAAAGGTGTCGTCAGCAAGGATATTATTTTATACATCATCTCTAAAATCTCAGCCAGTGGTGCCACTGGCTTTTTTGTTGAGTACGCTGGCGATGCCATACGTAATCTTTCGATGGAAGCGCGAATGACAATTTGCAACATGAGTATCGAGATGGGCGCTCGTGGTGGGTTGATAGCACCCGATGAAACAACGTTCGATTATATCAAGGGAAGAAAATTTGCTCCGCAAGGAGAAGTCTTCAATAGAGCAGTAAGCGAATGGAAAAAATTGGCTACTGATGAGGGAGCCGTTTATGATCAGGTGTTAAAGTTTGATGCCGCAGACATTGGACCAATGATTACATACGGTACTAACCCCGGCATGGGGATGAAAGTAACGGATCGCATTCCTACTACGGCAGAGATGAAAGAGATCAGCGAGCAGACCTCCTTCACAAAATCATTGGAGTATATGGGTGTTGAGGCCGGATCGAAATTATTGGGTAAGGCGATTGATTATGTATTTATTGGAAGTTGCACCAATGCACGTATCGAAGATTTGCGCGAGGTTGCTTCCATGGTGAAGGGAAAAAAGAAGGCTAACAATGTTGAAGTTTGGGTTGTACCCGGATCAAAGCAAGTACAGGAACAAGCTAAGAAAGAAGGACTCGATAAAATTTTTGAAGCTGCAGGATTTGAATTGCGTGATCCCGGTTGCTCGGCTTGTCTTGGGATGAACGAAGATAAGATTCCGGCAGGCAAATACTGTATCAGTACTTCCAATCGGAATTTTGAAGGCCGGCAAGGACCCAAATCTCGCACGTTTTTAGCGAGTCCATTGAGTGCAGCCGCAGCTGCGATCACAGGCAAAGTAACGGATGTAAGAGAACTTTTATAATCATTGTTAGTTGATGGTTCTCCGTAATTCGCGAGTACCAACCAACAACGATCAACGAAGAACGATATGAGTAAAGACAAATTCACCATACTAAAATCAACTGGGGTACCTATCCCTGCTGAGAATATTGACACCGATCAGATTATTCCCGCACGCTTTCTAAAAGCTACAACCCGTGAAGGTTTTGGCGATAACCTGTTCCGCGACTGGCGCTACGACAGTGATAATAAACCAGTGAAAGATTTTGCATTAAATAATCCTACGTACACAGGAAAGATTCTTGTAGCTGGAAAAAATTTCGGATGTGGCAGCAGTCGTGAGCACGCAGCCTGGGCCATCTATGATTATGGATTCCGGGTAGTGGTGTCCAGCTTCTTTGCCGACATCTTTAAAAACAATGCGCTTAATAATGCGGTGTTGCCGGTAGTAGTTTCTGATAGCTTTTTGAAAAATCTGTTAGACACTATCCAGAAAAATCCTTCAACAGACGTGACGGTAGATTTACAGAATCAGATTATAAGTTATGGAACTCAAAGCCAGAAGTTTGAAATCAATGCCTATAAAAGAGAATGCCTAATTAACGGATATGATGATATCGATTACTTATTGAGTTTGAATAAAGAGATCAGAGAATTTGATTTAGCACATTAATGAAGAAGAAAATAGTCATACTACCCGGGGACGGGATTGGAAAAGAAGTTACCACCGAAGGAAAAGGTGTGTTGATAAAAATTGCCGAAATTTTTAGTCATCAATTTGAATTTGATGAGGCAATCATCGGTCATGATGCAATTGAAACCACCGGTAATCCATTGCCTGATGAGACCTTGAGTAAGTTAAAAAACTGCGATGCAATTTTATTTGGAGCTGTCGGGCATCCGAAATATGACAATGATCCAACGCTCAAGGTAAGACCAGAGCAAGGACTATTAAAGATGCGCAAGGAGTTGGGCTTGTACGCCAACTTGCGTCCCATAAAACTATTTGATGAGTTGTTGGAAGCCTCTAGCATCAAACCTGAAATCCTCAAAGGTTCTGATATTCTATTCTTCCGCGAGTTAACGGGCGATGTGTACTTTGGTGAGAAGGGAAGAAAGGATAACGGCAATACTGCATTCGATCTGATGATCTATCAGCGTTATGAGGTGGAACGTATTGCCCACAAAGCATTTCAGGCAGCGCGTACCCGGAAGAAAAAAGTTACTTCTGTGGATAAAGCCAATGTGCTCGAAAGCTCACGGCTTTGGCGCGAAGTAGTACAGGAAATCGGCAAGCAATATCCGGATGTACAACTCGAGCATCAGTTTGTGGATGCAGCCGCAATGAAGCTGATTCAAAATCCACGCAGCTATGATGTAGTTGTAACCGGAAATCTTTTTGGTGATATTCTTACCGATGAGGCCTCGCAGATTGCAGGCTCCATGGGTATGTTAGCCTCTGCCTCGGTGGGCGACAAAGTGGGATTGTATGAACCCATTCACGGAAGTGCACATGACATTACCGGAAAGGGGATTGCAAATCCGTTAGCCTCTATTTTATCAGCAGCACTCTTGCTTGATATTTCATTTGGAATGAAAGAAGAATCGGAAACAGTAATCAAAGCTGTAGAACAAACACTGAAACAAGGGTATCGCACCGCAGACATCGCAGACGCTAAAACTCCAAAAGATAAAATTTTAAATACCCAGCAAATGGGCAAGCAGGTAATAAATCAACTTGTGAACGTAAGTAGTCAGTCGGAAGTAACCAGTATCTAAGATCAAGTAACCAGAAAAATTATGGCACAGAAAATTCAAATCTTTGACACAACCCTTCGCGATGGCGAGCAGGTTCCCGGTTGTCAATTGAAGACCGAAGAAAAAATCATTATCGCCAAAGAATTAGAGTTACTCGGTGTAGATGTTATTGAGGCTGGCTTTCCGATTTCGAGCCCCGGTGATTTTCTCTCTGTTGTTGAAATTTCAAAAGCGGTAACTGAACCGGTAGTTTGTGCGCTTACCCGGTCAAAGAAAGAAGATATTGATGTAGCGGCCGAGGCCCTGCATCATGCCAAACATGGACGAATCCATACAGGTATCGGGTCTTCGGATGTACACATCAAGCATAAATTCAGAAGTAGTCGTGAGCAAGTACTGGAGCAAGGTGTATGGGCAACTAAGTATGCCAAAGCCAAAGGGTATGAAGTCGAATTTTATGCGGAAGATGCTGGTCGTGCTGATTTAGTATTTCTTGCTCAATTG